>CALFEW010000128.1 GCA_937958365.1 uncultured Chloroflexota bacterium
ATGCGGCTGAAGCTGCGCAGCAAGGCGCTGGCCGGGCCGGACAGTTCCCCGGCGGCCAGCGCGTGATGTACGTCGCCGATGGCCTGGATGTCCTGGCACTGGGCCAACTGGCGGGCGTCGGTTTCGATTTGCGCTGCCTGAGCCGCCCAACGTTGACGGCCGTGACTGAGAAACTCCATCACGGCCGTTCCCTCCGCCGGTTGATACTGCCGCAGCAGCAAAATATGGTTGTCCAGGCCCACCAGGGGCAGCCGCTGCAACTCATCCCAAAAGGCGGAATGCCAGCGAATGAGCGACGGCCGTCCTTGCGGCAAACGGCGCTCATCCAGGCGCAGCAGGAGCATATTCCAGGCAATGATGAACGGATAACCTACCACCGGCCGCCACCAGGCCAGCGTCAGCCCCAACAAAATGCCCATCAGGGTAAACAGCACAATCGGGCCATAGGATTGCGTGGTCGAGGCCAGCAAAAAGAGGCCGCTGCCGCTGCCCAGCGCTCCGGCCAGCGCCCCCGCCCAGGGTCCGGCCACCCGTTCGGCCAGCACGTAAGGCAGGGCAAACAGCGCCAGCATCGTCGCCGCCAGGCGCAGCACGGCCAGCGTCGCGCCCAGCAGGCCCGCTTCGGCCGGTGACAGCGACAGGCCCATTGCCAGGGCGGCAGTGAGGCTGAGCAAACTGCCCCAGACCAGGCCGCGCCGCCAGCTTTGGGTGCGCCAGGTGATCGCCAGGGCAAAGGGTGCGCCCAGCGCCAGCCCGGCCAGCCAGGATGCCGTCAGGCTGCCGACGATGAAGCCGCCGGCCATGCCCACCAGAATGCCGATGACCACGCCGCTGACCTGTCGCGGCAGCGAATAAGCCGGGGCCAGGTTGCGCAAACGGCCGGTGACGCCAATGGTAACGCCGTAGGCCAGCCCGCCAGACAGCCCGCTCGCCAGACCGATGACCGTGCCCAATACCAGGTCGAAGGAGAGGCTGGTAGCGGCCGTCAGGGGGTTGGCGGCTTCGCCCAGGGCCAGCCCCGCGGCGATGCCCGTGACGACGCCGGTTCCCAGGCCAACGGCCGTGCCGATTGCCAGACTGCCCACCAGACTAGCCGCCAGGCTGGCCAACATGGCCACGCCCACACCCACAATCAAACCCAGGGCAATGCTCTGCGCCGACAGCCCCATCAGCCATAGGCTGAGGCCGATGAGCAGCATGAGCAAGAAGGGCCAGGCCAGAAAGAGCATGATGAGCAGCCGCCAGAAGGCGAATCGCCGTAATTGGGCGCGGTTTAGCTCGGCGATGCAAAAATCGGGCGGCAGATGGGGGTCTATGGCGGCGACGTGGGCGCGCCAGGCGGCCGGGTGGAAAAACAGCCAAAACAGCAGCCGCCAACTGCCCGGCAGCAAACTGCGGGATAAGGTTGGCTCGTCAGAGTAGGCGGTGCGGGCTTCTAAGTCCATCATCCATCTACCGGATGGGCAGTTTGTTCGCGCCGGAAGGGGGCAATCTGGTACAGGGCGTCGGCGCGCCAGTCGTCGCCGGTTTCGCCTTCGGTCAGGGAGAGCAGGCGTTCGCGGCAGAGGATTTGCAGGAGCATCGGCCAGCCGCCACTTTCGGCCAGAATCCAGGCGACGTCGGCTTCGGGGAAGGGAAGGGGTGAACTGGCGATGAGGGCGCGGGCTTCGTCTTCTTTGAGCGGGCCAAGATTGGCGACGTAGCCAAAAATGTTGAAGAAGGGCGAGCCGTGGCCGCTCTGGTTTGCCAGTTTGTCCGGCGTTTCGGCGGCGGAAAGGACGAAAGCCAGTTGGCCGCCTACCTGATTGGTCGCCAGGGAGCGCAGGCTCTCCCAAAAGGCGTCGTCCAGGGCGGGATAACGCTCCAGGGCGACGCCAATCTCGTCGAACAAAACGACGGTGGGGGTGCGCAGTTCGTCGCTGATGATGTCCAGAAATTCGTCGAGGCTGCATGGGTTGGGCGCGGACAGGCCCATGTGGGCGAGGATGTGCTGGCGCAGGGCGTGTGGGTCGCCGAGGCGGGTATCCTGGAAATCCACGAAGACCCAGCGGTACTGCTGCGGTTGGGGCAGCCAGTCGCGGGTTTGGTTGGGGCGGAGGTGGCCGGGAACGGCCGTGCTGATACTCTTCAAGTAGTGCAGCAGCGAGGTCTTGCCACTGCGGCGCGGGCCAATGATGGCCGCATTTTGCATGGGCACGTGGCGCAGCAGATGAAACAGGCGCTTCAGTTCCCGTTCGCGGCCAAAAAAGCGCGCCGGATGGGTGATGGGCGGCCCGGCGATGAAGGGCGGCGGTAGCGCTATGTTGGGTGTGGGGGTGTGGG
>CALFEW010000129.1 GCA_937958365.1 uncultured Chloroflexota bacterium
ATGGTTTTTATCCGCGAAAATCGGCCGCATCTGCGTTTATCCGCGTCCCATTCATCAATCTGCAAACATAGTACTGATTTGGATTTTCGATTTCGGATTGCGGAGTGGGTCGGCGTCTGGTTGCTGTGGTGAATCTTCCTGGTGTTTTTATCGGCGGAACTGCGGCTTTTTTTATTTCTCATGATTGACAAGATATACGATAGAGAATAAAATATAAATACGCTGGCGAATAAAATGTCTTTTGTCGCGTACTTAAGCAAAATTGCACAACATGTTTGGGCGGAACGGCCGTTACCAGGGAGAAAATGTCATGGGCCAATACGATTTGCGAACGATCATCAAAATGTGGGAACAAGACAAATTAACGGTCGAACAGGTCATCGGACAAATTCTGCTGCACACCGAGGTGTTAGCGCAGCGGGTGGGCAGTCTGGAAAAAGCCCAGGAAAAAGGGCGACAACAAACCGATGGAACCCCGCGCAAATGAGCATAAACAGACCTGACAGGTCTCCGAGACCTGTCAGGTCTGTTCGAGATTTAATCCAGGTTGATGTTTTCCCGCTCTTTGACGCCAAAGCGCGCCGGTGGCAGGATCAGGAAGACCAGATTTAACAAAATGCCGATCAGCGCCGCAAACACAATCGCCGGGATACCATTGGGAAACAGCACCGGCACGTTAAACGGGAAGATGCCGTTGGGCAGCGCCAGGTTGCCGCCAATGCCGGTGATGAGGATGATGGCCCCCACCGCCAACTGCCGCGGTTCAAACAAATTCACCTTTTCCGATTGGATGAGCGCCACACCCTGCATCCCAATGACGCCAAAAAGGTAGATGGACAGGCCACCGGTAACGGCCGTTGGCAATGTATTCACCACCGCCGCCAGCTTGCCCACAAAACCCAGCACAATGGCGAATCCACCTGCTACCATCAATACCGGCACCGAATAATTGCGCGTAATCGCCATCAGGCTGTTATTCTCGCCGTAATTGGTCCCGGCGCAGCCGCCCAACATGCCCACCACCAGGTCGTCGCAGCCGTCGGCCACCAGATTCAGGCCGATGAGGTTTTTGATTTTTAGTGGCGCGCGCCCCAGTTCCTTCGCCAGTTGATCAATGTACAGGCTCATCTGGTACAGGTGGGCTGTGCTTTCCGGGATGGTGGCGATGGCAATAAGCGCAATGCTCACCACCGCGCCCCAGGCGCGTGGGTCGCCAAAAGCGGGTAGGGTGATGGCCGGTACGCGCAGCCAGGGGGCCGCGCCCACGGCCGTAAAGTCCACCAATCCCAGCGCCGTCGCCACTGCATAACCCACCACCGCGCCCAACAAAATTGGCAGCATTCCCAGCAGGCCGCGCCCCTGCAAATACACCGAAAAGAGGACGGTCGCCACCAGAGTGATAAACGCCACGCCCCAATGCGCCCCGGCCATATTCAGCGCCGCGCCGGCCAGGGCAATGCCGATGACAATCGCCACGCTGCCGGTGATGACCGGCGGCAGCACCTTGTCCAGCGCCGCCTTGCCCACGCGCATAATCAGCAAACCGATGAGGATTTCCAAAACGGCCGTGCCGATAATCCCCACCTGCACCAACTGCACCCCTTCTGGGCAGTACACCACGTTCGGGTCGTTAAAACATTCCGGCACAAACTGGCTCATCACCGTAATCACCACCGTGATGTAGCTGAAGCTGGAGCCATAATACATGGGAATGCGCCGCCGCGACACCAGCAGGGCGATGATCGTGCCCAACCCGCCCGCCAGCAGCGTCACGCCTACGTCGAACTTGGTCAAAATCGCCACCAACACCGTCGCCGGGAACATCGTCAGCACCTGCTGAAAACCCAGGCTCAACATCGAGCCAATGGGCGGCGTATCGCCCGGCATGTAGCCAAATACCTCTTTCTTTTTCGTCAAACTTGTCATGATCCTCTCCTTATGAATTGTGAATTGTGAATTGCGAACGGTGAATGGTGAATTGGGAGGGGTGAAGGGGGCATAAAAAAAGGGCTTTTCGCCAATGACGAAAAACCCTTGATGGTTGGATGACGGCCGTTTCCGGCGCTTTAAGCATAAAAAACGGGCAATCCACTGCCCGTTTGCTGCTTGCGTATTTGTTACGGTCAACCCATGACCGCCCTAAACCCTCAGTGTTGTAACTCACTGAGAGGGTATTATACGTACCGTCCCCAAATTAACCAACCGGCAAATGTGCCCAAAACTTTCGCCTGCCGGATTGCACAAAGTTGGCGTTTTCGGAAAACGGATGGCTAACCTTCACCGGTTTCATCCAAGAAAATCCGCCACATCCGCGTGTATCCGCGTCCTATTCATCCTCACGAATGGGCTTGCAAAAACGCCGCCACCGCTTCGGCCGATTCCAGTTGCAGCGCCTGAGCTGCCAGGCGTTTGGCGTCGAATTCGGTGATTTGCCGGACGGCCGCTTTGACGGCCGGAATGGCCGGGGCGCTCATCGAAAGTTCGTCCAGGCCCAGGCCCACCAGCAGCGGCGTCGCCAGGGCGTTGCCAGCCAATTCGCCACACATACCCACCCAAATTTTGGCCGCATGACCGGCGTCTACCGTCAGTTTGATCATGCGCAGCACGGCCGGTTGCAGCGCCTGGGCCAGGCCTGCCACCCGTGCATTCCCCCGGTCGGCGGCCATCACGTACTGCGTCAGATCATTCGTGCCGATGGAGAAAAAGTCGGCTTCCTTCGCCAGTTGGTCGGCAATGGCAACGGCCGAGGGCACTTCAATCATAATGCCCACCAGGATGTTTTTGTCGAAGGGGAGCTTCTCCGCTTTCAATTCCGCCTTCACTTCGGCGATCAGCGCCTTGGCGGCCTGCAATTCTGACAATGCGCCGACCATGGGGAACATGATTCTAATCTTGTGTTCGTGGCTGGCGCGTAAAATGGCGCGAAGTTGGGGTTTGAATACGGCCGTTTGGTCCAAACAAAAGCGAATCCCGCGCCAGCCCAAAAACGGATTCTCTTCTTTTCCCTGGTCAATGTAAGGCAGGGGCTTGTCGCCGCCCACATCCAGCGTGCGGATGATGATGGGTTTGTCGCCCAGAGCGTCGGCCGCTTGTGTATAGGCCACAAACTGCTCCTCTTCCGTCGGCGCTGCCGACCGGCCCATGAAAAGAAATTCCGTGCGGAACAGGCCCACGCCTTCCGCGCCAAATTCCAGCGCAATGGCCGCATCGTTGGGTCCGCCGATGTTGGCGGCCACTTCAATATACCGTTTGTCTTTGGTGATGGCGCGTTGTTGGGCGCTGCTTTTGACCTGGCGTTGTTTCGTCAACCAGTCAAAGCGCTGTCTGGCTAGTTCGGTTAGCTGCTTGTCGTCGGGTTCGATCCACAAACGGCCGTTCTGCCCATCTAGTGCGATTGTCTGGCCGTCAGGCAGTGTTTCCAACTGTTTGCCCAGGCCAACGATGGCCGGAATGCCCAGAGCGCGGGCCAAAATAGCGCTGTGAGAGGTTGCGCCGCCCAATTCGGTGCAAATGCCCAGAACTTGTTTGGGGTCCAGCCGGGCCGTATCGCTGGGGGTCAGGTCGGCGGCAATGAGGATAGACGGCCGTTTGAAATCCAATGACGGCCGTTCAAACGCCATCAACTGCCCCAATACCCGCTGCCCCACATCTTCCACGTCGGCCGCCCGCGCCCGCATGTAGGCATCGTCCAGCGCCCGATAACGGTCAGCCGTTTCGGTGATGGTCTGCTGCCAGGCGGCTTCGGCGTTGATCTTCTCCTGGTCAATGCGCGCCCTGGATGCGTCCAGCACGTCCGGGTCGTCCAAAAAGAGCAGATGCGCCTCAAAAATGGCCGCTTCGCCCGCCCCCACCTGGAGGACGGCTTGTTTATGCAATTGTTGGATTTCTTGACGGGCAGACTGCACGGCCGTTGCCAGACGCGCCCATTCCGCCCCGGCGTCCTGAATTTCCCGCACGGTCACTTCCGGTAAACGCGGCCGATATTGGGCCACCGGCCCAATCGCCACGCCCGGCGAAGCGGGAATGCCCACCCATTCGCCCGCCTCGGCGACCGATGCCGCGGCGACCGACGCCGCAATCGGAGCCGTCACCGGAGCGGTATCCACGTCTACGTCGCCAAAATTTTCGTCGGCCAGAGCTTGAATGGCGGCCAGAACGGCGGCGGCGTCTGGCCCCATGGCGGCGACGACAATCTCGTCACCCTGGCGCACACCCATCGTCGCCACCTGATTGAAGCTTTTGGCGTTGGCTGTCTGTGCGCCGCGCCGGATTTGTACCTCGGCCTGGAAGCGATTCGCTGCGCCGACAAAGCGGGCGGCGGGGCGGGCGTGCAGCCCCAGTTTGTTAGGGATGATCAGGGTAAGGGTCAGGGCGGATGCGTCAGGTAAGGATTGAACGGCCGTGTCCGTCGCGGGTTCTTCGTGGCCCAATTGGCGAAGCTTCATGGCCAGCGCGCCCTGCGCTTCTTGCATCACCTGGCTGGCCGATGCGCCGATGGAAGCCTGCACGGCGGCGGCCAGCGTGCCTTCCACCAGGGGGGCCGGGCAGAGGTAAACGTGGGCTTGTTGTTCCAGGGGGAGAAGTTCGACGGCCGTTTCCGTACTCAACAACGCGCTGCCCAGGTCCATCATCACCACCACGCCATCTTCAGAAAAGACAGACTCGATGGCCGCCATCACTTTCAGCGGGTCTGTGCCGATGGGGTGTTCGTCGTCGTCAACCCCTCCCGCAGTGGCAATGGCTACCTGCCCCTGAACCATTTGCAGGGCAAGCTCGCGGACTCCGGCGGCTAACGTGGCGCTATGGGAAACGATGACAATGCTGACCATGATGTTCTCGACTTAGTTTAGTTGGCAAGCAGGCGACGGCATTTTGGGCAATCAATGACTTCGTGAACGGCCGTTTCCAGCTCTGGTGTTAGATATTCCGGTGGTCCTGCCTTAAAGCCGGTGGCGCCAC
This sequence comes from uncultured Chloroflexota bacterium, assembly GCA_937958365.1. Lineage (GTDB taxonomy): Bacteria > Chloroflexota > Anaerolineae > Promineifilales > Promineifilaceae > Leptovillus. The sequence goes on from CALFEW010000129.1 coordinate 4,960, forward strand.
ACCAACAAGCATACCAGCCCATGGGAGCCGTGCCAAACAACATGCGCGGTCTTTGCAAA
>CALFEW010000130.1 GCA_937958365.1 uncultured Chloroflexota bacterium
TCCCCCATTCGCTTCACAGACGCTAAAAAAGAGGCGGATTGTCACCTTTGTGACAACCCGCCTCTTTTTGATGGGAAATGATTTGCCGGTCAGGCGAGAAAGGTCGGGGCACGGCCGTTTCTCAGCTCCCAGGTCAACGTCTCCGGCCGCAACACAAGTTCGCGCACAGGTTCATTGGGGACCATGATCAACACATGCCGCCCGGTCTGGTCCTGCCATTGGCGGCCTTGCTCCACCGCCAGCCAACGGCCGTCTAGCTCTATACGCCGCACCTGGATACGGCCGTCTTGCGCAAACGTACACTCAACGCCAACTGAAGTCATACAATCTCCCTGGGTGGATGCGTGTGGGAGTGACGTTTCATCCGTTCACCCTGTCAGCCCACAGCGCCGCCAGTTTGCGGTACTTCACCCATTCATAATAACCCATGTACAGGCTCAGACGCAGGCCATGCAGGCCGTCGCGGTAGCCCTTCAGGGTGACAAAGCGCCACCAGAAGTGCCGCCACGGTTGCAGCACGAAGTTCTGCGGTTTGGGGCGCACGCCCTGTTGTTGCAAAATCGAGGCGTCGTAATCGGTGTAGGCGCGCTGCTTGGCGCGAAAGTGGGCCAGGTCGCGGTAGTTGTAATGGATCAGCGGGTTTTCCAGGTAGCCGATGGCCCCATCCACCACAGCCAGTTCATGCACCGGGCGCTCGTAATGGACACGGCCGTGCCGGAACAATCGTAGTTGATAATCCGGGAACCAGCCGGCCCCCAAGGTTAATTTGCCAAAGAGGTAATTGTGACGTGGCACATACCAACCCATTTCTGGCCGATGGGCGACCACCCGTGGGATTTCGGCGGCCAGTTCCGGGGCGCCACGCTCGTCGGCGTCCACAAAAAACACCCAATCAGTCTGGACATGGGCCAGGGCGGCGTTGCGCTGCTGGGCGTAATTCTCGAAGCTGCTTTGCGCCGTTTCCGCGCCGGCGGCCTGCGCCAGCGCCAGCGTGTCGTCCTGGCTGAACGAATCGAAAACGACCACGCGATCAGCCCAGGCCAGGCTGGCAATACATGCCTGAACGTGCGCCGCTTCGTTGTAGGTGAGGATAACGGCCGTTATCTCCACAATGGGGGGGCCAGGTGAGGTGGGTAGCGGGTCAGTCGCCGTCACGGTTGTTGTGGACGGTTGGGCGGGTGGAGCCATTGGTCCAGACGTGGATGATTTCTTCATAGGCCCGTTTCAGGTGGGGGTCGTTGGTTTTGGCCGCCTTGCGCCGCATGCCCAACTGGACCAACTTTGTCGCCAGCGCTTTACGCACACGGCCGTGATGCGTCCGGTACAACTGCGCCCGGCTGGTCCACAGGTTGATGATAGATTGCGTTGGCGCTTGTTTGGTGCTTTCACCGCCAAAATGGACGATTTCGGCGGCTGGCACGGCGTAGATGTCCCAGCCACCTTCACGAATGCGCCAGCTCCAATCAATTTCTTCGCAGTACATGTGGTAACTTTCGTCGAAGCCGCCGGTGGCGGTGGCGACGCTGGCGCGTACCATCATGGAAGCGCCCAGGGGATGATCAATCGCAAAGGGTTTGTGGTCAGCGCGGAAGAGTTGGCGGTTGTAACGGCCGTTCAACCGGCTTTCATACAGGCGCTCCGGCATGGAGAACAGGTCGAAGGTCAGTTGGGTGATGCCGGGGAAATAAAAGGCGCTGTGCTGGAAACGGCCGTCTCGATACACCAACCGCGCCCCGGCCATACCGGCGTTCGGCCGTTCCTCCAGGCACTGCACCAGGTGCGTTAATGCCCCGGGTCGCAGCATCGTGTCCGGATTCAGCAAAAAGTAGTAGCGCGGTTCCAGCAGCGCGGCAGCGGCCATCGCCTGATTGTTGGCCGCGCCAAAACCGGGATTGTGGTCGTTGGCGATCAGGTGGACTTGCGGGAACAGGCTTTGCAGCAGTTCCACTGTGCCATCGGTGGAGTCGTTGTCCACCACCCATATTTCGGCCCGCAGTTTGGCGCGCGCAATTTCTTTGTGAACCGAGCGCAGGCAATTCACCAGATAGTCACGCACGTTCCAGCTAACGATGATGACAGCTACGTCTAGCATACACGTTCCCAAGAAAATCCGCGTTTATCCAAATTCATCCGCGTATCCTCTCATTCTTCGGCCAGCACCCCGGCGGCGACAATAGCGCGCAAGGGTTCATATAAAGCATCAACGGCCGGTTCCAGGCCGCGCCAATCGTAAAAGTCGCTGGCGCACACGGACGTGGCGCACATCTCAGAGGCGGTAAACGTCTGCAATTCGGCGATGACCTGCCGGGCCAGAGCCAGCGGAAAGTCGCGGCCAAAGGCCACCGTCTCGTTGGGAATTTGTGGGCTGAGCGCCACAACGCGCGTCTGGTTATAAATCTCCGGCTGGATGTCGAAAATGCCGGCGCGTGCATCCCGCAAACGATAACCGCCAAATTCCGGTTCGCCGATAACCAATACGTAACCAATCGGACTGCGTTCCGGGGCGATGCCCAACTGACGCCAGATTTCGGCGCTGTCTACGCCGTATTCCCACAGGCGCTCTTCGTAGGGCATGATGGGCGGCGTATACGTGCCTACGGCAAAATCTACCTCGCCATCAAACACGGCCAGCATGGCGCTGTTGTCGCCGGATACTTCGATGATTTCGGCGACGGCGACGCCGGCTTGTTGCAGCATGGTTTCGATGGCTTTGGCGTTGGGCAGGCTGTTGGCGTCGGGCACGGCCCCGCGTTTGCCGGCCAGATCGGCCAGGGTGACGATGCCGCTGTCGCGCCGGGCGACGATCATGCCGGCCTGCCAGCTCAGGCCATCGGCGTGAACGGCCACGTTGCCCGGCTGCACGCCGCACTGCTCGTTGGCCTGCACCACACCGAGCGGCGACAACACGCCGATGGTATCGGCCGGAGCCGTACACATCAGGTCAATGAGGGCTGTTTCGCTGTCGGCGACGCCAATGGCAAATTCCAGGCCGGTGGCCTGGGTGAGGGCATCCGCCAATACCTGGCCGCGTGTTGTGATGACGGCCGCGCTGCTGACCGGCGAGAAGAGGATTTGTACTGGACGTTCGGTTGTACCCAGGGGAGCTTTGGTCACTTCGATGGGGATTTCCTGCACCACTTCGGTGGTGATCAGGCGGGTGACTTCGATTTCGATGGGCGGGAGGGTGGAAACGGCCGTTTCCTCATCATTTACCGGGGCGTTTTCGACGAGGCGCGTCACTTCCACTTCCATTACCTGAGGCTGACAGGCAGTCAACAATACAACGAGGCCCCAGGCCGCAATCAACCAAATCTTCGTCATGAAATCGTTTTCCCAATCCTTCGAGTTGCAAGCCCTGCTTGCCGGCCAAAGCC
>CALFEW010000131.1 GCA_937958365.1 uncultured Chloroflexota bacterium
GCGACCGACCCTGGGGCGTTGGCGTTAACCCCAATACCGGTTATGTCTTTGTGACCAATCGCGGCAGCAATACCATCACGGTCATTAAAGAATTGTCCGTCGTCAACACGATTCCGGCGCAGGGCCTTCAGCCTTTTGCCGTCGGCGTGGATACTGTCAACAACGACGTGTACATTGCCAACCGGGGCGACGAATACGGCCTCTTCCAGTGCCGCGATGCTTCCGTGACTATTTTGCGCTAGGTGGTCTGGGAGATTGGAGATTGCCAAAAGCTCCAATCTCCAATCTCTTTTTGTAGTCAGTCTTGGGTAAACAGTGTTATGGCGTCGGTTTCATCTTCCCGCAGCAGGCGTTCACCGGTTTCTAATTCGTAAACGCCGACAACCACGCGCAACGGCCGTTCACCCCCCACCATTTCAACCACTTTTTCATCCGCCACAAACTCCCCCGTCTGCCAGATGGACGTTGGATAGCTGCCGCCTTGCGGCTGCCCATCGGCCTGGGCCACCAGGTTGCCCTGGGCATCCAGCACGTGGACAAAGGTGGTATAGTCGGCGGTCAGCGGCGCAAGCGCCTGCCAGTAGAGGGTAATCCGGCCGTCACCCGCCCAATCGTAACCCACCAACCGCAGTTGCTCGCCAAAATCGGCCTGGAGTGGGTGCTGTGGTTGGGGCATAAACGGCCGTGCCGGGCGAATGATCACCGTCGCTACATCTACCAGTTCGCCCGGCGGGCCAAACCGCAGCACGCCCCGCGCCGGTTCCGCCGCTGCGTCAATCGGCACAACCCAGGTTGGCTGCCATACCTGCCCGGCCGACCAGCTCAGGTCGTCGTCTATCTGCCCCACAATCTGCCCCTCGCGGCCGACAACCTGGAGTTGGAAAGGTTGGGTAACGGCCGTTGCCAGCCCCACCAGCCAGGGTTCTATCACCAGCCTTGCCCCCGGTCGCCCATCCGCCAGCGTCAGTGCCTCCACTTCCAGCCCCGCCACCCGCACACAGGTACGTGGCACGTCCACCGCCGGCCAGTACAACTCCGGCCGAGGATACGCTGGCCCAATCAAAAACAACAAACTACCCACCGCCAGCGCCAGCAGCGCCACCGTTGGCAGCGCCACTACCGGCAGCGCCAACACCGCCCCTTGTCCCTTCGTCCCTTTGTCCCTTTGTAATAAATTCCGCCCAACTCGCCACCACCCCAACCCCAACAGCGCCGCCACCGCCGCCGCCGCCCCATACGCCAGCCGCCCCTGATACCCCGACCAGTTGATCGTCAAAATATAACGCAGCAGCGAGGCGTAGATGGCGGCAATGGCCAGGAGGTTGAAGAAAACGGCCGTATACTGGATTTCGGATTTCGGATTTCGGATTTCGGATTTCGGATGGCGGATGGCATCCCTGGCTATCAGCGCCAGGCCCGCCACCGCCACGGCCACCAGCGCCGCCAGCAGGCCATAGACCCAGCCCGGCGCTTGAAGCTTCAGCCAGCCAAACCAGGCCCAATACGATTGAAAATGAATGACCCCAAATTCACGCAAATCGGCCAGGGTGAAGGGCGTGGTGCGCAGCACTTCCGCGCCCTTCGCCTGCAAATGCACTTCCCAGGCCAACGGATCGCCATACAGCAGAGCGGCACGGCCGTACCACCACCCGGCAATCAACAGCGGCAAGCCAAGAACCAGAAGAAGATTTCGGATTTCGGATTTCGGATTTCGGAATACGGTATGCGGAATACGGCTGACGGCATACGGTTCACCGAATACGGCCAGCACAGCCAGCGGCCAGAAAGCCAGCAGGGCGAATTTGGTCAGCAGCGCCAGCCCCATGAGGACGCCCAGGGCGACGAACCAGCGCCGCGCCGGTTTTGTGGCGGCCGCGACGGCCGTATACACCAGGGCCGCGCCGAGAACGGCCGTTAACACATCATTGTTCACGCTGGCGGTGATAAACACAAACTGCGGGTTAAACGCCAGAAACGCCGCTGCCAACAAGCCCACCCGCTCGTCGCCGGGGACCATCTGCCGCCCCAACCCATAGGCCAGCCAGACGGTGATGGCTCCCAACAGCACCGACACCAACCGGGCAATACGAAACGCCCGATAATCGGCGGCCAGTGGGTTTTGCTCGGCGGCGTCGTGCAGATAAAAGTGCGCCCGACCGCCATCGTGCGGGTCGAAGGTGTAGCAGGCATTCAGCAGGAAATCGGCGTCGGCAGTCATGGGAAACGGCGCGGTGACGGCCGCATTCAGCAGGTAAAACAGCGGCGGCTGATTGGCCTCCATCGTCGCATTGTCGGCCGCGATGGGGGCCATCACCGGGAAGGCGCGGTTTTCCACCAGATAGCGCACGTAGAGGAAATGGTCAATCTCGTCGGGCGCTTCGCCCAGCGGCACGATGAGGCTCATCGCCACCGCCAATGCCACGTAAACGAGCAAAATTAACGGCAAGAGCCAGCGTCTCACGGCCGTTTCCTCCTCACCACCAACCCAACCAACGCCAATCCACTCACCGCCGCGCCAGCCCAAAACTCCACCGGCCGGTAATGGAACACAATCTCATGCTCGCCTGCCGGGACGTAGACCGCCCGCACCACCGTATTGGCGCGGTAAACCGGCGTCGGCTGCCCGTCCACCGTCGCCTGCCAGCCGGGGTAAAAGGCGTCGGCCAGCACCACAAAGCCGGGCGCGGCCATCTCTGCCCGCAGCGTCATCCGGTTCAAAGCCGCCTCGGTGATGGTGACGGAACCGGTTGTCACCGCCGGTTCGGGGATGGCGGGCGGCGCGGGCTGGCCTTCTAATTCCAACACGACCACCTGCCCCAACTGCGCGGCGTTGGCTTGCACGGCCGTTAACGCCGCTTCCGGCGTATCAGCCACCTGCGCCGCGGCGACGACAAAGGCCCGTCCCAAATCGCCGTCGTTGGCATAGACCCGCGTTTTGCCCCACTCATACACCAGACCGGGACGCGGGCGCATAAAAGCCGCGAAAGCCCAATTGCCGTCTGCTTCGCGGCCCACCGTCACCCCGTCGCCGCCGCTAAAACTCAACTCGGCCAGAAAATTCTGGCCCCATTCCGGCGGGAAAGGGGCAAAATAGAAAGCAGTCCAGCCGTCTGCGGCCACATCGCCGATGGGCAGGGTGCTGTGAGCCAACTCCTGACCGCCATCGGCCGTCAACAGGCGCAGGGTGATGTCGCCCTGCGCCGATGAGGCGGCGCGCAGCGGCACGTCGATGCGGAATAAACCGGCGCGGTTCACGAACAACGGCCGTTGCCAGCCCGCTCCCAACACCTGCCAATCAGCCACCGCCGGCGCGGCCCTTATCGCCTGGGCCTCATCGCCCCACACATCCTGCGTGGTAACGATGTGGCTCACGCCCAGCGCATCCAGCAGCGGCGACGCTACGCCCTGCAACGGCAGCAGCACCCGCCCAAACCGAATCACTTCGCCGCCTTCGGCCAGCCGCAAATAGTCTACCAATCGCTGCGCAATGCCCGGCCCGTAGCCGCTGAGGCCGGGCACAAATTCGGCCAGCGCCGTGTTAGGACGATACGCCACCCCTTCGGCCAGGCTGGTGATGCGCGGTGGGGTGGGCAGGCTGTGCAGGAAAACGGCCGTTCCCGTCTGCGGAAACATCTCCGCCACCGGCGAAATTGTGTTGTAGCCAACCCCGGCGATGAATAAATCCAGCGCCACCAGCGCCAGCGCCAGCCCGCCAAACCAACCGGCCGGCAACGCGCCGCGCCAGCGCGCCCACAGCAACAAGCCGCCACCGGCCAAAAAGCCGCTAAAAAGCAGCAACGGCCGTATCCAAAACGTCCACTCCACCTGTCCGCGATACCAGACCAGGTAAACGGCCGCCAGCGCCAGCAGCAGCAGCGGCGCAACCACCAGCCACCTGCCGGAACGGCGCACGGCCGTTGGCTCCAGAAGTTTGTCCAGACCGATGGCCGCGAGAACGGCCGTTGCCACCACCACCAGCACCGCCGCCCGGCTGGGCAGCAAGCCGTTAAACACCGGCAGCACATACAACACGCCATACACCGGCGTGCCCAACGCCCATAGCAGCCCCAGGCCGCCCCAGGCCAGCCAGAACTGCGTCACCCGCTGCTTTCGCGCCAGCCAGACGGCCGCGCCGACGAGCAGCAGCGGCAAGATACCCACGTAGAGCGCCGTCTCGTTGTAGTTGTCGAAGCCCCACCAGTTGCCCTGCACCGGCGTGCCGAAAAAGTCGGGCATGACCAGCACGGCGAAGCGGTTGAGCAGGCCATATTGCTGCGATTCGGCCCAGGTGAGCGGCTGGCGATGGCTTTGCAGCAGGAAACGAAAGGCGGGCAAGACCTGCACCAGCGCCAGACCCACGCCCAACGCCAGTGGCAGCCCCATCAACCACCACGCCCGCCGCGCTGACCGGCCCACCAACGGCCCGACGCGCCACAACAGGTAGAGAACGGCCGTCAGACTGACATACAACGCCCAATTCCAATGCCCCCCCAACCAGGGCAGGGCGAAGGCCAGGGCGAAGAGGGCGATTGCGGATTTCGGATTTCGGATTTCGGAGTGACCATTGACCATTGACCATTGACCATTGACAATTGACGCTTCTCTCTCCACCGCCCACAGCGCCAGGGGCAGCCAGATGATGGCAGCGTGGACGACCTGCCATTCCAGCCAGACGACCATGAGGCCGTTGCCCAGGAAAACGGCCGTGCCCAATCCCGCCGCCGCCCGTCGCAGCCGCAACTGCCGCAAATAGAGAAACATGAAACTGCCGCCCAGCCCCAATTGCAAAAAGATGGTCAGGTCAACGGCCGTGGCCCCATCCAACAGGTAGTACAGCAGCGACAACGGATAAAACAGCCCGGCCTGCGTGTCGTAGATGGCCGGGTAGCCGCCAAACAACTGGTCGCTCCACAGCGGCAGTTCTCCCTGCCGCACCTGCGCCGCCGTCCACGCCTTCACCGGGTAGATGTAGAAAACCGCGTCTTCCAGCAGGGGGTTATGCACAACGGCCGTCTGATTGGGCGGCTGCCAGGGGGGTATGGTCTGGTTGACGATGTCCAGAGGCAGCAGCACCCAATCGGGCCGCAGCGCCTTGCCCAGCAGCAGCGCCAGCAGCAGCCACAAAACAACAATGGACAGCCAATCCCTGCCCCCGACATCCTTTACAGTGCGATTCTTCACGGTGGGTATTGTACCTAAAACGGCCGTTCTTGCTCACCTGTTGACAAACCCTTCCCCCCTCGGCTAATATCGCCCACGCATGGCACGCAACCGCTACATACTCCCCGGCCTCACCGGCTTCACCCTGCTGTTGGCCGCCCTCATCTTCACCGACCTTTGGCCGGGGCTGCGCGGCCCGGCCCCGGACACGGCCGAGTGGCATTGGGTGTATGCGTTACGGCCGTTGGCCCGCTGGTGGCTGCCCCTTGTGGCGGCGGTGGTGATGGGTGGTATCGCCGCCTGGTGGCTGCGCACCCGGCGCTGGCGTTGGGGATTGGCGGCGCTGGTGGTGGGCAATCTGCTGCTGCAAGGGGCGCTGATTTACCCGGACAATACGGCCGTTTTCACCGAACTCATCGAGCGCACCCTGGCCGACGAAACCAACGGTTATTTCCGGCTGGTGGCCACCATCGCCGATATGCCCGCTCTGCTGCGCGACTACCCCGCCCAAATGTCCACCTTCCCCTCCGAGCATACGCGCACTCATCCACCCGGCCTCATCCTGGCAAACTGGCTGGCGCTGCAAGCGTTCCAACGCTGGCCGGGACTGTCGCAAGCCATCGCTGAAACCGTCTGGCCGCTGCGCTGCACCGATTTGTGGCTGCTGGACAGCCCACCGGCGGTGGCCGCGGCGCTGGCGGCGGTAACGCTGGTTCTGGCGCTGGCCGGGGCGTTGACCGTCTTGCCCACCTACGGCCTGGCCCGCCGCCTGCTGCCCGACCCGGCCGCCCGGCTGGCGACGGCCTTCACGGCCGTGCTGCCCGCCCTGCTCATCTTCGCCCCCACCCCGGTCCAGGCCGATGCGCTGCTGGCGGTAACGGCCGTCTGGCTCTTGCAGATTGGTCTGGAGCGGGCGCAAGGGCGCTGGTTCTTCCTGAGCGGATTGGTCGTTTCGTTGATGACCTTTTTTAGTCTGGGCAATGCGGCGCTGCTGCTGTTGCTGGCCGGATATGCGGGGTTGAACGGGTGGGGGATGCGGGGGGAACGGCCGTTCCCCCATTTCGTTGGGCAGTTGGCGCTGTTGGGCGTTGGGGCAGCCGCCATCTGGCTGATGTATTGGGCTGGCTCAGGCACGCCGCCCTGGACAGTGGCCCAGGTCGGTCTGGCGCAGCATTACCAACTCGTCACCCTCCACCGCCGCTACGACTGGTGGCTCGTCTACAACCTGCTCGA
>CALFEW010000132.1 GCA_937958365.1 uncultured Chloroflexota bacterium
GTGACGCTTCATGCCCATCACAAACACAAAGGCAGCAGCTAAAAAGAGCAAGAAAATGGCAGGCATGAATCCATTAAGCAGGAAGGGCACGAAAGCGAGTGGGTAGAGCAGATAAGATGTATAGAGATGGCCGGAGATGGTGAGACGGCCGTTTCCCGGTTCCAATCGCACCAAACCCTGCAGCGGATTTCTAGAACCAAAACCATTGCGAAAGGCAAGTTCCGTGGCGCTGAGCTGGCGAAAAACGATAAACGGCCGCCACCATGTGCGTGGCAAGCTGCGTTCCAGGCGCGGGATTTGCGCGGTCAGGTCCAGATCGGCCGGCACGGTATAGCTGCGGCGCAGCAGCGGGATGCCGTAGCGAAAGTAAAACGGCGCCCACAAGGACGCCAATATCAGTTCGCCGACAGACGCCACGATCAGAAGCAGGATAATCGCGAAGAAACTATTGCCGAAGAACATTCCTATAACTCCCTCGAAATGGATCAGGCAGACTCGAAGTCAACGGCCGCAGACCTTTCAGACACCGCACGCATGTAATCTAGCACCGGAACATGCTGGGGATGGATTTGATATGCCTGCAAACCGGCCAGGTCGTCAAACCGGGCGATGAGCGCCAGATCATAGGCGCGGGCGGAGGGCACGACGTTTTGGCCCACTTCCAGACTGCGCAGCGAGGGCACTTTGCCCTCCAATGCGCGAATTTTATCCATAGCTCGCTGGATACTGGCATCACTGTTATCTTCCAACTTGAACATGACAACGTGTGTAATCATTTATCCCTCCAGAATTTCGGATTTTAGATTTCGGATTTTTGAACGTCTTGTCCCCTATCTCCAATCTTCAATCTCCAATCTCCACGCGCATTGTATCGTAAGCGAAGCGCAGCGGATAGCCTTCGGCTTGTAATTTGCTTTCCAGGCGTAGCAAATCGTCGTAACTCAGGTTATCCGGCTCTTCGATGTGGGTCATGATGGCCTGTTTGGGCTGTATCTGGCGGATCATAGCCAGCGTTTGCAGGAAAGTCGCCTCGCTTTTTAGCACCGGATGGTCGGTGGGGATGATGCGGTCCCCGGTCCAGACGTCGAATTCCACAATGCCCATCGGCACGACGGCCAGGTCCACGCCCTGCACGAAATCGGGCGGCTGCCAGCCGAACAATTCATCTGGGGCGATGAGGAGGCGACGGCCGTTTCCCTCCAGCAAAAACGCATACACATACGCCTCGGCCACCGGGAATGGCGTGATTTTGCAGCCGTCCAGGCTGACCGATTCCCCTTCGGCCAGATGATGAACCCGAACCGCGCCCATGTGCTGCATGTAGGCGAAGTTTTCCTGCAACCCCATGTGGGTGGCAAAATCGGCGGCCACTTGCGGCGGCAGATAAATGTCGGTGGTGCGGTTGCTGCGCGGCCAATGCCGCCAATCTATGTTCATCTCCCAAATGCGACGGCCGGCGGTGTGGTCCGGGTGCCAGTGGGAATAAAAACAGGCCGGGATGTAGCCCAGTCGCGCCCGGTTCAACTGTTCGTTGATTTGCTCGGAGGTGTCTATGAGGACGTTCGGCCCGTGGACGAAGACGCCGGGACCGGAGCGGCTGTAGGGCACGCCCTTCTCGCGGGCTTCGGCGCAGATACGGCAAAAGCAGCCAGCCCTCGGCGTGGTAAACGCGCCACCGCTGCCTAAAAATTCCAGTTCCATGATTGCTCCTCAGTGCGATTTCGGATTTTTGATTTCGGAATACGGATTACGGGATACGGAATACGGATTACGGAATACGGAATACGGATTACGGATTACGACCGCCACCTCTATTCCCCCGGTTTTTCCAAGACGAGAAACGGCCGTCTCCGTTCCATCTTCCCTTCAAATTCCTGCACCACGATAAACCCTTGCCGCGACCAGACGCGCACCGCCCGCCGGTTAAATGCGGCGATGGTGACGCGCAGCAAGGGTGGCTGGAAAGTCTGGATGGCGAATTGGATAACGGCCGTGACAAACTCTTTGCCCAATCCCTGCCCCGTCAGGTCCGGGCGCACACCCAAACCAATGTCCAGAGCGGAACGGCCGTAATCCCCACCCGGAACTTGCGCGTCTTCGCCAAACGTACAAAAAGCCAGCACACGTGCCTGCTTATCGGTTAATACGTGGCAATGTATCGCCGGATCGAGAAAATAGTTCGCGGCCGCTTCGACAAGATTGGCGTTGTCCGGGTCGGCGACCAGGTTATAGATGTCATAAGGCGGTTCATAAGTCCAGCGCGCAAACTGGCAGGCGTCAGGCACAGTGACCGGCCGAAATGTGTGGTTCAATGCTTCACCCCGCGTGTGTGAGGATGTTAACCAACCTCGCCTACTTTGGTTCTAAACTTACCAGCCGATAAACGACCCAAATGAGAACCAGGCTTAACAGCAAAAAGAAGCCGGCCAGCAGGCCATAAAACAGCGCTGTTTGCGGAAAAATCAATTGACCGGTGAGGGCGTCGGTCCGCACGATGCCGCCTTGTAACGATTGGGACATCTGTAATTGTGCCCTGACCCACAAGCCATACAGGCCAAACAGCGCTAAAAACATGACCACCACAACCAGCAAACTTTTGATAATTTTTCGTCGCATAGACGTTAACTTAGTAACCGTAAACCGAAGTCCGTATGCGGTTTTCCGTTGACATTTGCCAGAGGTAGCGCCTACGGAATACGGGATACGGATTACCGAATACGGGCACTAGAGCCACTTTCGTCGCCGAATGTACCAAAACATGACAAACGGAATAATAAGCATAGCGACGATAGCTACCTCAAACGACAGCCAGCTGGTCCAGGCATGGGTATCTATGCTAGGCGCAAAAAAGTTCATGCCAAAAAAGCCGGTGATGAACGAAAGCGGCAAGAACAAAGCCGTCACGACGGCCATCGTCTTCATCACGTTGTTCATGCGGTTATTGATGATGGACAGATAAGTGGTGAGGGAGTTGGTGGATAGTTCGCGCAGGCTGTCCATCAGGTCGTACAGCCGTACCATGTGGTCGTAAATGTCGCTGAAAAATACCTGCGCCTCCGGGTCAATCACGGCGTAATGATTGCGGCTAAGCGAGTTAAACACCAGGCGCTGCGGCCCAATGGTCCGCCGCATTTGCAGCACGCGCCGTTTTTGGATGAATAGCTGTTCCAACGTTTCATGATCTGGGCCGTTGAAAATTTCATCTTCAATTTCTTCCAGCTCTTCCTCGATTTTTTCAACGGCCGTAATATGCTCATTCATCAGCTCGTCGGCCAGGCGATAAAGCAGGTTGGAAATGCCATGTTTGCGAATGCGGTCATCGGTCTGGCAGGCGGCCCACACCCGTTCCAGCGGCGGAATCTCTTCCTGGCGATAAGTCACCAGGTAATTGCGCCCGACAAAAACGTCTACTTCCGGCAGGTTGATGGGTTCGTGGTCCGGCGCGGTGTATTTGATGGCGTGCAAGACGATGCACAAATAATCGCCCCAATCATCCAATTTGGGCGCGTGGGTTTCGTTGAGGGCGTCGTCTATGGCCAGCGGATGAAAGTGGAAAACGTTTAGCAAGATGGCTTCGCTGTCGGCCAGCGATTCCCCCCACATGTCCAGCCACATCATGCCCTGCCCGGTCTCCAGAACGGCCGTTACCTCCGCCAGCGCCAATTCCGTCTCGCACATCCTATCTTCCCGACAATGTAAAACGCGAATCATCTCTTTACCCTGCCTGCTGCTGAATAAAATCGGCAATCAACTGATGCGCGATGCTCAGCGCCGGGGGATAAGGTGGCAAATTGTCCGCCGAGTACCAGCCGGCGTCTACCAGTTCCGTCTCTTCCAGCCGCAGGTCGCCGCTCTCGTAATCGGCCGTAAAGGCGATCATCAGCGAATTGGGAAACGGCCAGGGCTGGCTGCCGAAGTAGCGAATGTTCTTCACCGCCAGCCCCACCTCTTCGCGCACTTCGCGGCGTACGCAGGTTTCCAGCGTTTCGCCCGGTTCCACAAACCCGGCCAATACGCTGTACATGGGAATTTTAGTCCGCCGGTTGCGCGCCAGAAGGATTTCACGGCCGTTTACCCCCTCCCGCATCACCCGCACAATCATTGCCGGCGACAGGCGCGGGTAGCTGGTGTGCTGGCAGTTGGGGCATTTTTTGACGCGCTCATTGGGCGCATTATGCGTCGGCGTGCCACAGCGGCCGCAAAACTGATGTGTGCGGTCCCAATCCACCAACTGCACCGCCCGCCCGGCCAGCCAGATAGACGCTTCGTCCAATCGGCCAAACAAACGGCGCAAATCCAGCAGCGTCATGCCCGGCGGCAGCGTGGGGTCGGCGGTGGCCGGTATCAGTTCGGCGGCAAAACAGTGGGTGCGCTCGTCGTTTTGCACATAGCCAAAATATTGCTGGCGTATGACGGTGAACCCGGCCAGATTCAGCGCCGCCGGATTGACGATACAGGGCAGCCGCGCCGCGCCGGTGGATTCATCCACAAAAACCAGCATGTCGAACTTATGAAACAAAAACCAAAGGGCCGGCCTGGCCCGGTTATCCGGTGGCGTGATGGCAGCGACGAAATTCTCGTTCATAGGACGTTAATAGGGGTCTGGCGTAAGCGTGGGCGTGGGTGTAACCGTAGCCCCCGGATAGCTTGGACTGGTAGGCAGCGGCGGCGTTGTTGCAACAGGCGTGCCCCCACCCGCCGGCAGCGTTGGGGTGGGCGAGCCGCCGACCGGCAGTGTGGGCGTGGGCGACGGGAAGCCGGGCGGCAAATTGGTTGGCGTGGCGGACACGGGGGTGACAGAAGGGAATACCGTCCCTGGTCCGGCCGTTGGCGTGGTGGTGGGGGTTGGCGTGCCCGTCAATCCTGGTGTGATGGTTCCCAGCGGCGTGGTGGCGGTGGGTGGCGTGGGCGTGGCGGTCTCTTCCGTCGGGGCGTCAGCGGCGGGCGTGGGTGAAGACAACGATTCGCCGCTCAGGTCGGGCACGGCCGTTGCTCGCGGCGTTGCTACAAAGTTGGGCAGCGGATTTGGCGAAATGATGCGCTCTACGGCCAGATACCAGGCGATGCCGTCGGGCGGCTCTTTGCCGCAGCCCAACGCGCCATCATACAACCGCCAGATGCCTTCCACGGTCAGCGTTGTGCCGTCGGGCATGTTCCGCAGCAGCGATTCAAAGCCGGTGGCGTTGAGCTGCAACTCCTCTGCGACCAGTGACCAGGAGAAGATGGGGCCGCTGTAAGGGCGGCACGCCGGCGGCGTCAGCCGTTGGTAGTCGCCGGTGACGCGGATGCGTTGGTCGCGGTAAGCTTCCGGGGCGGCGTTCAGGTCGGTGAAGGTGACGACGGCCGTTTCGCTGCTGACGTTTAATTCGCCCGGCGTGCGCGAAGGGCGAAATGGTTTCAGGCCACGGCCGTTGCTGCCGCCCGGCAAAATAAAAGCCAAAGCCAGGAGAATCAGAACCAACGCCAGCAAGG
>CALFEW010000133.1 GCA_937958365.1 uncultured Chloroflexota bacterium
GATAGCGCGGCTGCGGCGTTTGCCAGTTTTCATAGGCATAAGCGACAAACGCCTGGATGCTCTCCGGCGAGGCTGCGCCCGCGCCAAATTCGTCGTAAATTTCGGCCACCGGCACGACGGCCACGCGCAGCCCCTCAGCCTGCCGGGCGGCGACCAGCGGTTCGAGCGCGGGCGCCAGGGCGTCGGTGGTAACAATCAGCAGATCCGCGCCGTTGTCTGGGCTGCGCCAATTGCTGGCGCGCATGGGTTGGATGTCGGCCGATTGGTAGCCGGTGGGGCCAACGGCCGTTACCGTTTGCCCCTCTTGCACAGCGACGGTGAATGGCGCGGCCGTGAGGCCGGTCAGCCGCCGGGGCTGCTGCGGCTGGCTGATGTCGTACAGGTCCGGCGCGCCGCTGAAGCCAGACAGGGCAACGACGCCATCCTGGCCCCAGACCGTGAGTTCGTCGTTGATGGCGTTGGCTGGCGCGGCGTAATCTACCGCGATCCAGTTCAGGTCCATGATGTCCAGAAAGGACGCGCCTTCGACCGCGTTGTCCAGGACCAGGGTGTTGGCCCCGGCTTGCAGCACGCCCGGCGGCGCGTCCACGACGCCGGTGTGGTAAATCTGGCCGTCGAAGCGGACGGTTCCGACAGTCTGGCCGTTGATCACGACGGCGAAATCATGATCGTTTTCGACGTCCGGGTTGTAGGTTTCGCCCTTAAGCTGGATGCGAATTTGGCCGGAGCCATCGGCTACGGCGGGCAGGTCGAAATCGAAGGGCAGGCTGTTGCCCTGGCGCAGCGGCTGCCAGAACCAGAGGTCGGCGGTGGGTGCTTCGTCGTTCAGGAAGTCGCGGGCTTCGGATTTATAGACCAGGTTTTCTTCCAGGCGCAGGGTGCGGGTGATGGTATCGGTGGTGGCTGGGGCGGCGGGGCTGGACACGGCCGTTTCCCCCATGTCTTCGCCCGCCTGCCCGCTGCTCAACACATAAGCGCGCTGGCTGGTGTAACGGTCGGTGGGCGACTGGCCGTAGAAGATGAGCGCGTCGTCCTGGATGGTGAAGGGTACGGCCGTTTCTCCCTGGCTCAGGCGCAGGTTGGCGGCGTCGAAGGCGGCGATGTCCAGACCGGCGTCGGCCAGAGCGTCCCGGCTGACGCGGACGAACCCATCCTGGGTGACGAGCAATTTGACGCGGTCGGTGGCCAGGTTTCCGGCGGCCGGTGGTGGGGTGGATTGGCGGCAGCTCACGGCCGTTAACCACAGCAGCCCGCCTAAAAGAAGCAGCCAGCCCGGCCGGGCTGGCTGGCGGTGATGTATTCGGCAAAAAAATGGCATGAAGCGGCTTACCCCGATTTACGTGTATACAAAATAATGGACCCGACGATACCTGTGAAGAAAATGAGCAGAGCGACGATGAAACCAAGCCAGAGGAACAGGTTGCCGCTCTGGCTGCCGGAGCTGGCGGCTGTCGAACCGCCGGAATTGCTTGCGCCGCCATACCCCGGCGCGTTGCCAATGACGGCGACGCCGGTCGCTGTGGGCGCGAGGGTGGCGGCCGCCTGATCACCAGGATAGGCGGTAGGGGCGAGCGGGTCGGCGTCGCTGGCGCTGGCTCCGGGGTAGCCAACTGCGTCAGTCGGCGATGGCTGAGGCGTCTCTTCTGCCTGGGCCAGCGCCGAAGCGACCAGCGGTCCGTTGTCGGCCGTATCGTTGACCGGTTGTGTGGGCCGGGCAGTGGGGTTGCCGACGACGTTGTTGGTCGTGGTGTTGTTGGTGACGGGCACGGCCGTTGGCGCAGACGCTTCCGTGGAGCGGGCGGCGGGCGTGACGGTGGCGAAGGTGATGCGGGTGGCGGTGGGTTGAGAAGATACTGCGGTTGGATTGCTGCCAGGGCTGGTGGCGACGGCCGTTGCGCCGGCGGGCGGCGTGGCGGTGGCCGATGTGCCGGCGCCAGGCGCGATGACGCTGATGGGGGTGTTGGTGGGCGGAATGCCCACGGTAACGGTGCGCCGGGCGTTCTCTGGTTCTACCTCTGCGCCGCTGTTTTCTATCTCGATGAGGATGTAGGTGAAAGTCTGGCCGTTGAGGACGGTGTTGTCTATGCGTTCGTAGGATGCGCCTTCGGACACGCCACCCTGGCTGTAAATGATGCCGGAGCTGTCGTCGCCCAGGAAATCCAGGGTTTCGAAGGGGCCTTCAGGCGCGCCGCGTTTAATTCTGAAGCCGGCGGTATTCGGCTCGGTGCCGGTTATCCAGACAATTTTGACGGCGTTGTCTAAAGGCACGACATTGTATGAAACGAGGGTAACGGCCGTTATCTCTTCGTCTTGCGCGTTGACGTACAGGCTTAACAGAAGGAGGAGGACGAAGGCCAGGATGATAGATGAAGAGCGGAAACGTAATTTGGTCATGATTTTACTGTCACTTGATAATGTTGGGCAGGTAAACCTTAAATATTTCCTGGAAGATGTTGATGGTGGCGCTGCTTGTTTCGTTGCCAGGATTTAAATCGTTGCCCGACGTGTTGACGGTGGCGACGTTGGTGGCCGGATTTTGCAGGGCAACGGCCGTTGTCGTGACCACAATCATAGCAGATTCTCCCTGCGCCAGACCAGTGCCCAGGCTGAAAACCAGTTCACGGCCGTTCACGGTAATCTGGTAAGGCGCTGAGGCGCTGGACACGGTGTAGCTGAGGCCGGTGGGCAGCGTATCGCTGATGGTCGCTTTGACCGGGTAAATGCCGTCGTTGCGGACGTTGAGGTTGAAAACGGCCGTGCTGCCCAATTCTACGCTGGCCTGCGGTGTGGTTTTGCTCAGCGAAACGTCTGGGCGGAAAAGCTGCATGGCCGGGTCGCCCTGCAAGATGAAGTTGTACATGGCGGAAATTTCGTAAGATGGGCTGGCGGCGTAGTGGAGTTTGGCAAAGTTGGTGGCGTCGCCAACGGCCGTTTGCCCGGCGTCAAACAATCCCGTGTAGAAGCCTTCCAGCAGAACCGTATGCTCACTGTCGTAGCCCAGGCCGGCCGAACCCCAATGCGCCGCCGAACCTTTGTTGTTGGCGGTAAGGGTGCGTTCGCTTAGGGCATTCCGGCCGGGGAATGAGAAATTTCCGTCCAGGCAGTCGGCGCTGAGAATGGTGACGGGTTTGGTGGGGTTGTTCCAGAACGTATCGGTCATGTCACCGGGGGCAACGGCCGCCCGCACCGTCAGGATGGGCGGATTGCCGCCCCAATATTCCACGCCGCCATGCCCGCGATAGTTCAGGATGGAGGCGCCGGCGCTGAGCGTCGTCGTCATGTCCTGGCGCAGTGCGTTAACGGCCTCGGTCGTCGAGGCTTCCAGGCAGAGATGAACCTGGTTAAATGTGTCGGGCAGCAGGGGGCCGGTCTGGAAAAAGTTGGCGGTGCAGAAATCGCCGCCGTTGTCCGGGTCGTCGGCGACGAACAGGACGGTTTTCTGCCAGGCGGCCGGGGTAAGCTGGTTTTGTTCGTAGAGGATGATTTTGGCGACGGCGGATTGGGCTTCGACGGCCGTTTTGGCCGGAATGCGGCCAATCGCCATGTCGGGCAACAGGTCGTCGCCGCTGAGGAGAACGGCCGAGTGATCAGAGGGCACAAGGCCCTGAAAACGGTCCACAAACATCAGGTCGGTAGGCACATAACTGACGGCGTTGCTGTCCCAATCCGTGCAGCCGCTGACGCAAGGCAAATTGCGCGGGGCCACCAGCCCATCGCCGATGAGAACCACGTAAGCCGGGGCTGTGGTCCAATTGAACAAGGCATCCTGCAAATAGCTGTGAATCGCGCCGGGCAGCGGCAGGCCATACCCATACTGGTTGATCACGTCCTGCACGTCGGCGACGAAGGTTTGCAGCCCGCCAAAATTGGCGCTGCTGCGGTGGGCGGCCAACGTTTGCGCGTGGGCCATAAAATCGGCATGGCTGATGCCTATCCAATCTGCGCCGCCGGTTGGGCTGAGGCTGGGCGGGATGTAGCGGCTGAAGGTGATGACGCCGGTTCCGCTGAGGACGCTGCTGGTGGTCGCCGCGATAAATTGGGCGTCTGGCGGTTGGTTGACGGCGAACTTGTAGGTGTAATTCCCGGCGCTGCCGCCAATGTTGCCGGCGTTCATCGCAATGGCGACCGGCTGGCGTGGCGACGAAACGTCCCAGACTATAACGTCGTTGGGGTTGTTGGCCGCAAAACCGCTCACCCACAATTCGCGGTTGCCCACCTCATCGTTAAAGATGAGCTGGTTGTTCTGGGCGATCAGGTGGCGCATATAGGTGACGGTGATGCGGTTCAGGAAATTGTCGGAGTTGATGTTGGTCGGCAGCACCGTGGCGTCCACAATCTGCACGTTGTTGACGCCGTTCACCAGGGCGGTCATGGGCACGGTGTTGGTAATGCTGACGTTACGGCCGCGTATCGGATCCCCCGGCTGCCCCCAGCTTTCATCTTCGCAGTCCGGGTGGGCATTCAGGCAGCCGAAAAAGTGATAGGTGATGGTTTTGGGCGCTGTGCCACTTTCCCGCGTCATCAATTCGATGACGTAGCGGGCTTCTGGCTGGGTCGGGTCTAGCACGGGGTCCGGTAGGGTAATTTGCCGGGTAAACGTATAGGGCAGGGTTTGTCCGGCAGGTTTGACGAGGCGGTCCCAATAATAGGAATCGGGTTCGTTGGGGAATTTATCCCACTGGTTGGTCCAGGTGCTGAAGAAAAACTTTTCATCCTCGCGGGTGATGGTCGCCAGATAGTTGGTTTTGGTGAGTTGGCCGGTTCCGGCCAGATTGGGCGTGGTGGCGATGGGGGATGGCGCGCCGCCATCCCACAGCCAGAAAACATTGTTGCGGACGAGCTGCTTTTCATAGCGGGATTCGTTGATGGCCCAGCCAAAGAAGCGGATTTTCTCGCCTGGTTCAAAGGCGGCGTCGGCGTCGCCGACAAACTGGTAGGCGACGGTTTCGCCGCGATGCATCATCTGAATGGTGTTGGGATTGAGCGGCAGCAGGCTGGCTTGCTGCAAATCGCTGTAACCAATTTCGTAGATGCCGTCGCGGGCAACTTCGATTTTCAGGGTGGGCTGGCCGATGGGCAGGGTCACGGCCGTTTCCCTTGCATTCACCGCGGTGGGCAGGCTGCGCCACTGCGCCGCCTGATCGGGGTTGAGTATCTGCCCGGTGAGCGCTTGCAGGTAGGCGTCGTTGGCGCTGGGCGACGGCCGTAACTCAGACAAATCCACGCCGGTAAAGGTCACTTCTACCTGCAACTGCTGCGCCTGAACCAGGCGCTGCTGCACCGGATTGTAGCGCAGCGGATACAACTTGAGCTGCACCAGGCGCACGTCGCGGTAGTACATGGGGTCGGACAGTTCGTAAACGGCCGTCGGATAAGGCGCATCCTGGGTGTAAATGGCAGCGTCGGGCGCGGCGGCCGAGGCTGCCGCGTCGGCGGTCGCCGGAAACAGGGCGTCGGCGGATTTGTTGACATA
>CALFEW010000134.1 GCA_937958365.1 uncultured Chloroflexota bacterium
AACACGGAACACGGAACACGGAATACGGAATACGGAACACGGAATACGGAACACGGAATACGGAACACGGAACACAAAACACCGAGACGATCTATGTTTTTTGATGAAGCAAAAATTTACGTAAAGAGCGGTGATGGCGGCGACGGCATGATTAGCTTCCGCCGGGAGTCGCACGTGCCGCGGGGCGGTCCAAATGGCGGCGATGGCGGGCACGGCGGTGACATCGTTTTTTACGTGGACGCCCACGTGGGCAGTCTGGTGAAATTTCATCGGAACGTGCATTTTCGGGCGGAGAACGGCCGTAACGGTGGCAAAGCGCGCAAAACCGGGGCCAGTGGGCCAGCGCTGCGCCTGCCCGTGCCACCCGGCACGATGATCCGCGACGCGGAAAGCGGCGACCTGATAGCCGACCTGACCGAAGAAGGCCAGGAAGTGATAATTTTGGCCGGTGGGCGCGGCGGGCGCGGCAACATCCACTTTGCCAACAGCGTGCAGCAGACGCCCCTGATCGCCGAACGTGGCGAGCCGGGCGAAGAAACCTGGCTGGTACTGGAACTGAAGCTCATCGCCGATGTGGGCATTGTGGGCGTGCCCAACGCGGGCAAATCCACCCTGCTCTCTGTGGTATCGGCGGCGCAGCCGAAAATTGCCAATTATCCCTTTACCACCCTGCAGCCCAACCTGGGCGTTGCCAGCCTGGATGAGTATGAGACGATGGTTCTGGCAGACATTCCCGGCCTGATCGAGGGTGCGGCGGGCGGCGCGGGGCTGGGGCATGAATTTTTGCGCCACATTGAGCGCACGCGGATCCTCATCCACCTGTTGGATGGCGCGGCCAAAGAGCCGCTGACCGATTGGGCAATGATCAACCAGGAGTTGGCGCTGTACGACACGAATCTGGGCTTGCGGCTGGACGAACGGCCGCAGCTTGTGGTGCTCAATAAAATGGATTTGCCGGACGCCATGGCCTGGGAGCCGTTAGTTGAAGAAGAGGTACGCAAAGCCGGTTTTGAGTTTTGCTCAATTTCGGCGGCCAGCGGCCAGGGCGTCCAGGCGATGCTGTACAAAGCAAAGAAGATGCTGGCCGAAGCGCCAGAAGTGTACGCCACATTGAATGAAGAAGTGGTGATCCGGGCGGTTGAAGATGAGAGCGTGTTTACGATTGAGCGGGAAGATGGCGGCTGGCGGGTGCGTGGCCGGAAGATTGAGCGTATTGCGGCGATGACCTATTTTGAGTTTGAAGCGACGCTGCTCCGCTTCCAGCAGATTTTAGAAAGTATGGGTATCAGTAAAGCTTTAGAAGAAGCGGGGGTTCAAATCGGCGATACGGTGTACATCGGCGATGATGCGTTGGAGTGGGCAGAATAAGGTTGGGGCTATTGGGCGGGACGTTTGACCCGCCCCATTTTGGGCATCTGTGGCTGGCGGAGTCGGCCCGAGACCAATTGCACCTGGATCAGGTGCTTTTTTTGCCTGTGGGGGAGCCGCCACATAAACAGGGCAATTCGATCACGGCCGTTTCTCGCCGCCTGCACATGACGCAATTAGCCATCAGCAATCACCCCGCTTTTTGTCTGGATACCCTGGACATCGAACGACCGCTGCCGCACACCACCTGTTCGCTGCTGCCCCTGGTGCAGGCGGCCCACCCCGACGCCGATTTGTGGCTGATTATTGGCACGGATTCGCTGCGCGATTTTCCGACGTGGCACGAACCGGAGAATATCATCGCGCAGTGCCGCCTGGCGGCGCTGGCCCGGCCGGGAGTGGTGGTGGATTGGAACGTGTTGGAAACGGCCGTGCCCGGTCTGCGCGCCGCAACCGATGAATTGGCCGGCCCGACGATGGACATTTCGTCTACGGCCGTGCGCCAATGGGCCAAACACAATCATTCCCTACGTTATCTGGTTCCCGCTCCCGTTCTCGATTTCATCCAGCAGCACGCCCTTTACCTCTCACCTGTTTAAGTTTTCTGCCAGAGACGGCCGTGTCGCGGGCTTAATAAACATCGGGGACTCACAAAATGTTATGGACTCAAAAAATCAAAAGCTTTTTTACACGTCCCGTTTTTACAGGCGACCTCGAAAAAACAGTTCATGTAACCTTGCTCAGCCTCACGCTTAACATCGGCGTGGTAGTCTTGCTGATTGTTCTGATTGGCAATATTTTGGGGGACAATGTCCCGACAAGCGTTTACATCACGGACGCTATCGCGTTAATCATCATTCTGGCGCTGCGGTATTTGTTGTACAAAGGGCACGTCAGACAGACCGGCAATATCTTCCTTATCGCCAGTTTTATTTTTCTTACCATCACCAATGCCATGCTGGGAACAATTCGCACGCCGACAGCCTCCGCTTACATTTTGCTGGTAGCCATGGGCTGTATTCTTTTTGAGCGACGGGGCGCCATAGTCACCGTCGCCATGAGTTCCCTGGCTATCCTGGGAATAAATCTGGCGCAAAATGCCGGCCTGCTGCCTGAACCCAACCTGACGGTGGGCATCACCCAATGGGTCAGTTTCACGGTGTTTTTGGGCGCGGCTGGCGTCTTAACCAATTTTGCCTTGCATACTATCCGGCAGGCGCTCGTTTGCGCCGATGAAGAACTGGTTTTGCGGCGGCAGGCAGAGGCGACCTTGCGGCAAAGGGAAACCTTCCTGCGCGCCATTACGGATAACATCCAGGAGATGATCACGCTGATCTCGTTGGATGGCTTCCTGCAATATGCCAGCCCCGCCTATCAACGCTGTTTGGGTTATGACCCAACGGCCGTGATCGGGCAGTTTGGGTTTGATCTGATCCATCCCGACGACGCAGAGATTCTGCAAGGCTATCTGAAAGTGGCCCTGGAAGAAGGTCGGGCCGACAAATTGGTGACATTTCGCGCCCGCCACGCCGACGGCCGTTACATCTGTTTAGAAGCCAGCGCCCAATTTGTGAACAACGAGGCAGGGATTAGCGGCATCGTGTCTGTATTTCGCGACGTAACCGCCCAGCGAGAAGCACAAGAGCAAATTCGCCTCTTATCGCGCGCTGTCGAGGCCAGCCCGATTTCCATTGTGATGACCGACGTGATGGGCAACCTCACCTACGTGAATCCCAAGTTCACCGAAATTACTGGCTATGCCTTTGAGGAAGTGCGCGGCCATAATCCCCGCATCTTGCAATCGGGCGAGACGCCATTGGAGACTTACGCCCAATTATGGCGCACCATCCTGGCCGGGCAGTTGTGGTCGGGTGAATTTTTGAATAAGCGGAAAGACGGCCGTCTCTATTGGGAATCGGCCGTCATCTCCCCCATTACCGATTCGACCGGGCAAACCACCCATTTTTTGGCCGTCAAGGAAGACATCACAGATCGTAAGCAGATGGATCGGGCGCTGCGCCAATCCTATTCCGAACTGCACATGCGCAACGAGGAACTAGACGCCTTTGCCCACACGGTTGCCCATGATCTAAAAACGCCCCTGGGCGTCATCGTCGGGTTTGCCGAATTGCTGCTGACAAATCTGCATGAACTCTCCGAAGAGCAAACTCTCGACTCGCTGCGAGCGCTGTCCAGCAGCGGGCGGAAAGCCAACACCATTATTGAGTCGCTGCTGCTGCTGTCCAGCGTGCGCCAGCAAGACGTAAGAACCGAACCGCTGGCGATGGACGCGGTAATAGCAGAGGCAGTGTCCAGGCTGACCAACCAGATTACTTCTTCAAGCGCCCATATTCAGATGCAAGAGCCTGGTGCATGGCCGACAGCCCTGGGCCATGCGCCCTGGGTGGAAGAGGTTTGGGTCAATTACATCAGCAATGCGTTGAAATATGGCGGCCAGCCGCCGTCTATTGTCTTGAGCGCCAGACGCCAGCCGGATGGGTTTGTGCGTTTTTGTGTGCATGATCATGGGCCGGGATTAACGGCCGTGCAGCAAGCCCGCCTGTTCACCCAGTTTGAGCGATTGGGCAAAAGGAACGTGCACGGGCACGGGTTGGGGCTGTCTATTGTCAGCCGAATTGTGGGAAAGTTGGGAGGTCGGGTGGGGGTGGAAAGCGAAGTCGGCCAGGGTTGTACGTTTTATTTCACGCTGCCAGGGACGGGGGTCGAAAGCTCTCAAGACTGAATGGTTTCTCAGAAAACGATCCAAATCGCCAAAATTCCCGTATACAAGTAGGGTTGCATGGCTGTTTATTGCAGCGTCAGGCTAAAACAAAAAGACGGCCGTTCCCTTTACGGCCGTCACCAGATTCTTATCAGTTGGAGAAAACGTAAATGAAGAAACAAATCCTGTATCTATTCACCTTATCTGTTATGACCGTATTGCTTGCTGCTTGTGGTTTACTGCAAGAACCGGCGGCTCCCAGCGCCACGTTGGAGGCCATCCCCCTGGAAATTGCTACGGCCGTGCCCACCACCGCCGCGCTGGCTACGACAGATGCGCCAACGGCCGTGCCCGTCGAAGAAGCTTATCCCGCCGGTGGCGCAGAAGCCGCCCCCACCACAGCCCCTGCCGACAGCGCCTATCCGGCCGGAGAAGCGCCCACCGTCGCCGCACCGGAAGCGAGCGCCAACAGCGCCTATCCCGCCCCGGAAGCGGCCGGCGTGCGTGTGTTTACCATCAGCGCCGGTGGTGAATCTCAGGTCAGCTTTGAATTAGACGAGGATTTGCGCGGCGCGCGCGTCACAGTGGTTGGCACGACAGATCAGGTCGCTGGCGAACTGGCTTTGGATCTGAATGACTTAAGCAGCGCCCAGGTAGGCGTGCTGCAAATCAATGCCCGCACCCTGGCTACCGACAGTAATTTCCGCAATCGGGCCATCCAGAACGAAATCCTGGAAACCGGCACATATGAATTTATCACGTTCACACCCACGGCCGTTACCGGCTTGCCGGCCAGCGTGGACATTGGCGAAGAAGTCACCTTCACCATTCTCGGCGACCTGACCATTCGGGACGTTACCCAGCCGGTCACGTTTAACGTTACGGCCACGGCCGTTTCCGAAAACCAGATCAGCGGCACGGCAACGGCCGTTGTCTCCCGCGCCACCTATAATCTAAACATTCCCTCCGTGCCCGACGTCGCCAACGTCGAAGACGAAGTGCAACTAACCATCACCTTCGTCGCCAACGCTTCATAAAAACAAAAAAGACCTGGCAGGTTTTGGGAAACCTGCCAGGTCTCAACCTCTCATTCGCCAGTTTCCACCGCCGGTTTCGGCACATAACGCTTCATCTGACTAATCGAAACTTTATTCGTCTTGCGACAGTTGGGGCACTCAATCGCATGATACTTTTGCCGCGCCTCGGCGGCCTCCGCCACAGCCTGAGCCATATACTCACGGCTCAACGTAAACGAATGACGACAGTAAGAACAATGGACATTCATAAGATTTTCTCCTGATGGACGTGATGGCCCACGCATTTCAGCCAGCGGCATGGGTCAAAAACTTGAGAAACCCAATGGTTTGTAAGGCAAGTTATCAAATTGCCTAAAGAAAGCTTCAGAATTGGCGTACACCCTCAGTGTAGCATAAACTGGATACGCTTTCGATGGTTATTGACATTGCCTTTGCACTTTTAAGAAATGGATTAAAAATGGAACGTGGATTTTCACGGAACCGGCGGATTAACGCGGATAGTGATGGTTTTTATCCGCGAAAATCGGCCGCATCGGCGTTTATCCGCGTCCCATTCATCAATCTGCAAACATCGTGATTGATGGAAAGGAGAAGAAACTCATGGAAAAGACACTGCGTAACGGCTGGCGATTCTTCTGGAGTTGTTGGCTTTTTTTGATCCTGTTGGCCGCATCGGCCAGCGCCGGCGCTGCCCCGATGACCCAGAGCGATGACCCTGCCTCGATTCCCCCACCAGACACCGTCACCATCGCCGGGACATTACAACCGCAGCTTGGCTGCCCCGGCCAGTGGAACACCGAGTGCCGCGAAAGCATGCTCACCTACGACGCCGACAACGACCTGTGGCTGGCGACGTTTGACCTGACGGCCGGCAGCTACGAATACAAAGCCGCGCTCAACGGTACCTGGGCCGACAATTACGGCCTGAACGCCGAATATTACGGCCCCAACATCCCGCTGGAAGTGCCCGCCGATGGTCCCGTCACCTTCTGGTACGACCACAAGACGCGCTGGGTCAGCGACAACATCAACAGCCTGTTTAGCATCGTGGCCGGTACATTTCAGTCTGAATTAGGCTGCGCCGAAGATGGGCAGGCCGACTGCCTGCGCTCGCTGCTGCAAGACCCGGATGGCGATGGCGTGTATACGTTTGTCACGGCCGTTATCCCCGCCGGTGAGTACGAAGCGACAGGCGTTGTGCCCGGCGAGGAACAAAGCGTGCCGTTCACCGTCACCGAAGGACAGGCCGTATTATTTACCCACAATTCGGCCACCGGCAGCCTGGAAGTCAGCACCGGCGACCCCGCCGCCCTGGGCGCGTCATCCGAAGCTGCTCCCAGGGGCCTGCCCGCCCCGGCCGCGCCCATGCCCGATACCGTCACCATCCCCGGAACCATCCAGAGCGTGTTGGGCTGCCCCGGCGATTGGCAGCCCGATTGCGACGCCACTTATCTGGCGTTTGACGAAGACGACCAACTGTGGACGGCCGTTTTCACCATTCCCGCCGGTGACTATGAGTACAAGGCCGCGCTCAACGACACCTGGGACGTCAACTTTGGCCTGAACGCCGAACCCGGCGGCCCCAATATCCCCCTGGCGCTGGAGGAGGAAACGGCCGTTACCTTCTACTTCGACAACAACACCGGCTGGGTCGCCGACAGCGCCAACAACCTCATCGCCAACGTGCCCGGCAGCTTCCAGGCGGCCATCGGCTGCCCCGGTGACTGGCAGCCCGACTGCCTGCGCTCCTGGCTGCAAGACCCCGACGGCGACGGCATCTTCACCTTCCTCACCGACGCCATCCCCGCCGGT
This sequence comes from uncultured Chloroflexota bacterium, assembly GCA_937958365.1. Lineage (GTDB taxonomy): Bacteria > Chloroflexota > Anaerolineae > Promineifilales > Promineifilaceae > Leptovillus. The sequence goes on from CALFEW010000134.1 coordinate 6,940, forward strand.
GAATACGAAGCCAAAGTCGCCATCAACCAGACCTGGGACGAGAACTATGGCGCGGATGGCGCGCCAGACGGGGCCAACATCCCCTTCACCGTCCCCGCAGACAGTGCCCCTATGATATTCAACTACGATTCCGCCTCCCACCGCCTCACCATCAGCTCCCTGGCCGAGGGCGCCGCGCAGGGCAACATCAAGCAGCCCAAAGCGCATTGGGTATCCGCTTCGACAATTGCCTGGGACATCACCGATGCGCCCGGCAACACCTACCTGCTGCACTATGCCCTGGGCGACGAGACGCTGAGCCTGGAGCCGGACGGCGTGATCGGCGGCGACAGCCTGCCGCTCACGGTAGACGCCGCCGGTCTGAGCGACGAAATCCAGGCGAAATTCCCCCACCTCAGCCGCTTCACCGCCCTCACGCTCGATCCCGAAGACCTGGAGCAGGTAGGCGACGCCTTGAAAGGGCAAATCGCCGTCTCGGCCTATAACCAGGCCGGCGAACTGCTGGACGCCACCGGCCTGCAAATCCCCGGCGTGTTAGACGACCTGTACACCTACGACGGCCCGCTGGGCATCACCTTTGAAGGCGATACGCCAACGCTGCAAGTGTGGGCGCCTACTGCCCGCGCCGTCACGCTGCACCTGTTCGACAGCGCCGACGATACCGCCGCCCGCCAGACATTCCCCATGCAAGGCGATGCGCAAACCGGCGTCTGGAGCATCACCGGCGAACCGGATTGGAACGGCGCTTATTACCTGTACGAGGTAGAAGTATTTGTTCCGGCGACAGGCGCGGTGGAGAACAATCTGGTCACAGACCCCTACGCCATCAGCCTCTCCCTAAACAGTCAATTCAGCCAGATTGTAGACCTGAACGACCCCGCCCTGATGCCCGATGGCTGGCAGACGTTGGCAAAACCGGCGCTGGCTGCGCCTGAAGACATCGTCGTGTATGAACTGCACGTGCGCGACTTTAGCGCCAACGACCCGACCGTACCGGCCGAACATCAGGGCAAGTATCTGGCCTTCACCGACATTGAGAGCAATGGGATGCAGCACCTGATCCAACTGGCGCAGGCGGGATTAACCCACGTGCATCTGCTGCCGACGTTTGATATTGCCACCATTGAGGAGGATGCGGCGGCGCGTGCGGAACCGGACACGGCCGTTCTCTCCACCTTCCCGCCCAATTCCGACCAGCAACAAGCCCTCATCGGTGAAACCCGCGACCTGGACGGCTTTAACTGGGGCTACGACCCCTACCATTACAACACGCCCGAAGGCAGCTACGCCACCGACCCCAACGGCTCGGCCCGCATCCTGGAATTCCGGCAGATGGTGCAATCGCTGAACGAGAATGGGCTGCGCGTGGTCGCCGACGTGGTTTACAACCACACCAGCGCCAGCGGCCAAAACGAACGCTCGGTGCTGGACCGCGTTGTGCCCGGTTATTACCACCGGCTGAACAGCAACGGCCGTGTTGAAACCAGCACCTGCTGCCAGAACACCGCCACCGAACACAACATGATGCGCAAGCTGATGATTGATTCGGCCGTCA
>CALFEW010000135.1 GCA_937958365.1 uncultured Chloroflexota bacterium
TAGCCTATAGCCAACAGCTAACGGCTATCGACCCATTGACAATTAACAATTAACCATTAACCATTGACAATTTTCCATGAACATCCGTCCTGCCCGTGAAACCGACATTCCCGCCATCTTGCGCCTGGTGAGCGACCATGCCCGGCGCGGCGATTTGCTGCCGCGCAGCGCCCTTTCCATCCGCGAAACCCTGGGCGACTGGCTCGTCGGCGTTTATCCTGATGGCGACATCGTCGCCTGTGTGTCCCTGTTTTATTACACGCCCTACCTGGCCGAAGTGCGCTCGCTGGCCGTTAGCGACCGGGTGAAGGGGCAGGGTTGGGGGCGCACGATTGTGAAAACGGCCGTCAACGAAGCCCGCCATCGCAACGTACCTACCCTGTTCGCCCTCACCCGCGCCGTCGAATTTTTCCAGAAGGCCGGTTTCAAAATCACGGCTAAAGAGCGCTTTCCGCAAAAGGTATGGCGCGACTGCGCCGTTTGCCCGTTGATTGAAAAGTGTGACGAAACGGCCGTTGTCCTCGAACTCGGCCCCGCCATCCTCACCCATGATCACGTGATTCCCGTGACGGACGTTCTGTCCGCGCACGCAAATATGGTAGAAGAGATACTTGAAACAGAAAAAGGAGTTTTTCCCATGTCATCTAAATCCAAAACAAAAGCCAATAAAGTCGTCCTGGCCTACTCCGGGGGGCTGGACACCTCCGTCATCGTCCCCTGGCTCAAAGAAAACTACGGCTGCGAAGTGATCTGCTTCTGCGCCGACATCGGCCAGGGCAACTTTGAACTGGACGGCCTGCGCGAGAAAGCCCTCGCCAGTGGCGCGAGCAAGGTCTACATCGAAGACTTGCGCCACGAATTTGCCAAAGATTTCCTGTTCCCCATGCTGCAATCCGGCGCGGTGTACGAGAAGGAATATCTGCTCGGCACGTCGGTGGCCCGGCCGCTCATCGCCAAATGGCAGGTCGCCATCGCCGAAGCCGAAGGCGCGGAAGCTGTGGCCCACGGCGCAACCGGCAAAGGCAACGATCAGGTGCGCTTCGAGCTGACCTACAAGGCGCTCAATCCCACCCTGAAAGTAATTGCTCCCTGGCGTGAGTGGGAGATTCGCTCCCGCGAGGATGCGCTGGCCTACGCCCGCAAGCACAACGTGCCTGTCACCCACACCGAAAAATCCATCTACAGCCGCGACGCCAACCTGTGGCACATTTCCCACGAGGGCGGCATCCTCGAAGACCCGTCGCTGGAGCCGGAAAAGGGGATGTTCCTCTTCACCGTAGACCCCGAAGACGCGCCCAATGAAGCGGAAGTGGTGAAGATTGAGTTTGAGCAGGGCTTGCCAACGGCCGTCAACGACGTGCAGCTTCCCCCGGCGGCCATCATCGAAAAGTTGAATCAACTCGGCGCGAAGCACGGCGTTGGGCGGGTGGATTTGGTGGAAAACCGGCTGGTGGGCATGAAATCGCACGGCGTCTACGAGACACCCGGCGGCACGATTCTCTACAAAGCCCATCAGGCGATGGAATCGCTCTGCCTGGACCGCGACACGCTGCATTACAAAGAGCAACTGGCCGTGCGCTACGCGGAACTGGTCTATTACGGCAAGTGGTACACCTCCCTGCGCGAAGCGATGCAGGCGTTTATTGACAAGACGCAAGAACCGGTGACGGGTTGGGTGAAGGTGAAGTTGTACAAGGGGAACGTGATCACGATCGGCCGTTCCAGCCCGCACAGCCTTTACCGCGAGGATTTCGCCACCTTCGGCAAGGAAGATGTGTACGATCAATCGGACGCGGTGGGCTTTATCACGCTGTTTGGCCTGCAAATGAAGGTGAAGGCGATGCGCGAGGTAAGCGACGGCGGCAAGACGCGCTACGCTGCGCCGGATTATTCTAAATTCAAAAGAGATTAACGGCCTCTTGCTGTTAGCGCCTGTCTAGTAGTAAAATGGTAGCGATAAGATACTATTTTACTACTATGATAGAGGTGCAATATGCCTGGGCTGTTAATCAAAGAGTTCCCCGAAGCGCTGCACTACAAGCTGAAAGCGCGCGCCGCGCGTAACAAGCGCAGCATGACCAAAGAAGCGCTTTATTTATTAGAGATGGCTCTTTCTGAAACGGAAGAGAAACGGCCGTTACCCTTACCAGAACCATTTGAAGCTGGCTTCCTGCTAACCGATGAGTGGATCGATCAGGCCAAACGTGAGGGGCGGGAATGATTGTTGTAGACACCAACATTATCGCCTACTTGCTCATCCGGGGTGAGCGAACCGAAGAAGCGCGGCAGCTTTACGCCCATGACCCCAATTGGGTGACGCCGCCTTTGTGGCAGCATGAGTTTTTGAACGTATTGGCAACTCTCGTCAAACAGAGTGGTGGCAATGTCGCCAATGCACTGGTTTTATGGCAACAGGCGCAAACGCTCTTTTTGAACCAGGAAAGAGCCATAAA
>CALFEW010000136.1 GCA_937958365.1 uncultured Chloroflexota bacterium
ACGTTCATGCCTTCGGCTACGGCCGTACCTCCCACGGCCGTACCTCCCACAAATGCACCGCCCACGGCCGTGCCGCCAACGGCCGTGCCTACCAATCTCCCGGCAGCCACAGCCACCAACACACCCACCCCGGTGACGCTGGTAGCCACACCCTCCGGCGGCTTTTTGCCTACGGCCGCTGCCTGCGCCGCGCCGCCCACCATCCAGACCCGCAACAATACCCGCGTGCGCTCGGGTCCGGGAACCGATTACGCGGCCATCGGCAACCTGGTTTTCCTGGAAGTTCGGCCGATTGTGGGACGTTCCGGCAACGCGCCCTGGTGGCTGATTGCCCTGGCGAACGGGCAAACCGGCTGGGTTGCCAACGACGTGGTAACGGTCCAGGGCTACATCGGCGACGTGCCCATTGTGGATGCGCCGCCTGTTAACAACCAGACGCCAACGCCGGGCGCGGCGTGGCAGCCTACGGCCGTCCCCAACTGCCCTACCTCTACAGCTACGCCGCCCAACCCCACGGCCACCCAGACGGCCGTTCCACAAGCCACAGCGACGGCATCGGCCACTCATACGGTCACGGCCGTCACCGACGACGCGCCGTCAAGCACGGCCAACCAGGCGTTAACCACGGCAACTTCCGTCGCGCCATCCGGGGCAGCGACCATCGAGTCGCTGGCCGTCAACACGCAGGCAGAAACGCCACAGGCAACGGCCGTTCCCCTGGACGACGCTGAAGCCAGCGGCAGCGTCGCGGCGCTGCCCTGCGCCAGCGCCATGATTGGCGTGGCTATCGCGGGTTTCTTTATCGGCCGGCGATTCTGGTAGTTGCGCACCTCATCTACATTCACCTTCGTGGTTTTTATCGGTCTGGCTTCGTTAGACAATGCGGCCGCCGGTATTTTGCCGCCGCTGTACGCCATCATCGCCCGCGATTTGCAGGCGAATGAAGTGGCGTTGGGGGTGGTAACGGCCGTTTACTTTCTCGTCGCCGCCGCTTCGTCTGTCTTTTGGGGCTACCGGGGCGACCGCAGCAACCGACGGCTGCTGCTGCTGGCCGGCACGCTCATCTGGGGTTCGGCCATGCTGATCACCGGACTGACGCGCACGTTTCCCCAATTTGTTCTCAGTCAAATGGTAACGGCCGTGGGCGTGGGCAGCATCGCTTCTGTTGGTTTTAGCGTCATCAGCGACGTCATCCCGGCGCAGCGGCGCGGGTTGTCTCTCAGTTTGTGGGGCATCTCGCAATCGCTGGGCGCGGCTTTAGGCGCGATATTGGCCGGGACGTTGGGCGCGTTCAACTGGCGCTATCCGTTCTGGTTTGTCGCCGCTCTGGGGCTTTTGTTCGCGTTTTTGTATTTATTTGCCCAGGAACCTCGCCGCGGCCAGGCCGAACCAGAGCTGCAAAGTTTGTTCGACGCCGGACAGACCTACGATTACCGCATTACCAGGGCCGATTTACGCCACATTTTTGCCCGCCCCGCCAACGTCTGGCTGTCTGTGCAGCACATGTTTGCGACGATGGCGTTCGGTTCCACAGTCTGGGTCCCGCGTTGGGCCATCTCGCGTGTGGAAGATCTGGGCTATTCGCTGGAGGTGGCGACCATCGTCGGCAATATCTTCGTGATTATGTTCAGCAGCGGCCTGTTTTTTGGCATCATTGCCGGATACCTGGGCGACCGCTGGCAACTGCGCGATCCGCTGGGACGCACCAAACTGGCGCTGATCGGCACGCTTGGCTCGGTTCCTTTTTTTATGCTTACGTTTTTTATGCCCCTGAGCCACCTTGATCTGGCAGCCGAAGGCGGTTTGTGGGGATTGATCCTGTCGGTCGTTTTGGCGCTGTTCACCAATGGCGAGGTGCTGGCGCTGTTTGTGGTCGCTTTTGCCGCGATGGCGCTTCTGGCAATTGATGGCCCCAATTGGGCAGCTTTGATCACCGAGGTGAATTTGCCGGAACATCGCGGCACCGCCATCGGCCTGACGCGGGTGGCAAACGCCTTCAGCAATGCCCTGAGCATCGCCCTGACCAGCCTGTTGCTGGGCTTTTTAACCCAACGCATCGCCCCGCCGGGTAACTATGCCTGGGGATTGGCCCTCTTTCAACTATTCGCTATCCCGGCCGGTCTCTGTTACTATGGCGCT
>CALFEW010000137.1 GCA_937958365.1 uncultured Chloroflexota bacterium
GGCCGTTCCTGAACAACAGCGCGTCGTCTTATGGCTGCGGACAGATTTAGCCCAATGAGCACTACCGACCCTCACGCCATCCCCTGGCAGTCCGGTGAAACGACGCCGAACTATGCCGATCCACGCATTCAAGCGTTGATTGAGCGCTGCCTGGGTGGTGAGGAACTGGCATACGTTGCCCTGTACAATGAATACGCAGAAATGATTTACCGGCTGAATTTCAGCCTCTTGCAGCACAAAGAAGACGCCGAAGAAGTGCTGCAAGACAGCTTTGAATACGCCTTTCGCAAACTGGCAAGTTATGACCCGCGCAAATCGTCGTTTAAGACGTGGATGTATCGCATTGCCATCAGCCGCTGCCGCAACAAGCGGCGGCGCAAGTGGCTGCCCACCTTCTCGCTGAGCCAACTGCTGCCCCAAGACGACGTCGCCGACGAGCAGACGCCGACGCCGCCGGAAGCGGCCATGTTGAGCGCACAGCAGCAAATGGTCTGGGAAGCGCTGAAGCAGTTGTCGCCCAAATTACGGGAAACGGCCGTTCTCCGCTACTACGAAAACCTCTCCTACCCGGAAATCGGGACCATTCTGGACATTCCCACCAAAACGGCCGAGTCGCGCATGAGGCTGGCTCATGCGGCGCTGCGGGAGATTTTGGCGGACAGCGCGCTGGAGACTGGGGATTAGGGATTGGGGAACAAGCGCTCTCTGACCCCCCATTTCATGAGGGTTTTTACGCCAATGGGTGTATAGAAAGATGATGAATCACGAACACACCTTACCTTTGCTTTCTGATTATGTGCTGGATTTGCTGCCCGGTGGCGAGCGGCGGCAGGTAGAACAACACGCCGCCGAGTGTGCGGACTGTCGGCAGGCGCTGCAAATCGAGCGGCAGGTTGGTGGATTGGTACGCGCTACCTTACAAGCGACGACGGAACCGGGATACGGCCGTCTCGCCCAACTCAGACCGGCCATCCCGCACCGCCACCCGGCGCAGCCAGATTTCTGGCGGCAGCGTCAGCGCCAACTGGCCCTGGTGGGGCTGCTGCTGTTCTTGTTGACGGGCGCGTTGGGGCTGCGCTATGGCAGCGCGCCGCAAGGCTGGCAGCCGCCGCTGCCCACCCACGTCGCCATCACTGCCACAACAACCAATGAAGCGACGGCTACGTTGGCGGAAGTTCTAACCAGCACGCGATTGGTGGAAACGGCCGTGTCTACCACAACCGCCTCTCCGTCCGCATCGCCTACCGTCCAGGCGCACATCAACGATACGCCCGCGCCCCTGCCAACGCCAGTCGCGGCTGCCCGGCCACCGTTGGCCGCCAACTAAACGATCACCAGAGAAGAGATTGCCTTATGAGCGAATTAACGACCACGCACAGTGCCACCACGCCGGACGCGATTTTTCCCGGCGATATCGCACCTGATTCTAAAGCGACGGATTCCCAAACGACGACGAGCATTAACGATTTCCTGTCACGGCCGTTGCTGGCCTCTTTAAACCTGGACTGGGAAAAAACCATCTACATCCTCTTCTTTATCCTGGCTGTCGCCACGCGCTTTGTGGCCCTGGGCGACCGGGTGATGAGCCATGACGAGAGTCTGCACACCCAGTTTTCCTACCAGTTTTATAATGGCGATGGCTACCAGCACACGCCGCTGATGCACGGGCCTTCTTTGTTTCATGCAACGGCCGTTTCCTACTGGCTTTTTGGCGACAGCGATCTCTCGGCGCGGCTTCCGGTGGCTATTTTAGGCGTGCTGCTGGTGGTGTTGATGCCTTACCTGCTGCGTCCCTGGCTGGGCAAAATCGGGGCGCTGTTTACCAGTTTTTTCCTGCTCGTCTCGCCTTACATTACCTATTATTCGCGCTACATCCGCCACGACATTTACGTCATCATGGCGGCGTTGGTGATTTTTCTGGCTATCTGGCACTATTTTGGCGCGCGTCGGGATAAGTACCTCTGGTGGTTTGCCGCCGGCATGGGGCTGATGTTCACCACCATGGAGACTTCTTTCATTTACGTGGCGATTTTTGGCAGTTTTACGGTGGTGCGACTGTTGGGTCAGGTGGCCGTTGCCCCCTGGTTCCGCGAGCGATTGGGCCAACTGCGTGTGCCCATCTTGTTTGTCATGCTGGCCGTTTTGCTTGTCGGCGGTGGGCTGGTGGGGCAGCGTGTGGTCGCCGCGTCACCGGCGGCCACCGATGCGGCAACGGCGACGCAAGAAGGCTTTGCGGTGGATCCCAACGCGGCTGTGGGGGGAACGGCCGTTACCGACAGCGCCAACAACGAACTGATCTGGCGTTGGAGCCAGATCGCCGGTATTGTCGTCCTGGGCGTCGGCCTGTTTCTGGCGATCCGCGCCCTGCGCCCAGACATTGACCATTACCCCGAATTTGACATCGTGATCCTCTTCACCACCCTGGTTTTGCCGATGGCTTCGCCGCTGCTGACCAAAATCGCCGGTTGGAGTCCGACCGATTACACCATCAACAAATGCGTGTTAGAGGGGCAAGAGACGATGACGGCCGTGCAACTGTTGGCCGGGCGTCTGGGCAACGCCGTCTGCTGGAGTACCTTTTTCCAATCCGGCCTGGTTCGTTCCAGTTATTTCCTCATCCCCACGATCATCTTCGGCGTTCTTATCGGCCTGTGGTGGGACCGCCGCCGCTGGCTAACGGCCGCCCTCATCTTCTACGGCATCTTCATCGTGTTGTTCACCTCGGTCTTCACCAATCCCGGCGGCTTCGCCAGCGGCATGATCGGCTCCCTGGGCTATTGGCTGGACCAACAGGCCGTGCAGCGCGGCAGTCAGCCCGGCTTCTATTACGCCTTCGTCATGCCCTTTTACGAGTTTATGTTGGTCATCTTTTCGGCGGCGAGCATCTGGCTGTGGCACAAGCAGCACCGCCTGCACCGCATCCTGGCTTACTGGGTCACGGTGCTGCTGGCCGCTTTTCTGGCTTACAGCCTGTCCAGTTGGTTCTACATGCGCTCGTTAACGGCCGGTGGACTGCTGGATCCGACGCTAGACGGCCGTAACAGCTATCTGGGCATCATCCTGGCGCTCATCATCCTGGTGGCGGGCGCGCTGTTCTGGTTCTTCATCTATCGGCAACGAATGGCCCGGCAGTTTGAACTGGAAGAGGGCGTCGCCTCCTTGTTCAACGTGAAACTGCTGCTGGAATTTGTGCCCTTCCTGGCCTGGTGGCTGCTGCTCACCTGGGTAATCTACTCCTACGCCGGTGAAAAAATGCCCTGGCTCAGCTCCCATTTTGTCATTCCGATGGCCCTATTGGCCGGTTGGTACTTCAACGAAAAACTACGCGACGCCACGCTAAAAACGTTGTTCTCGCGCCAATCCCTCGTTTTGCTGGGATTGACCATCTTGCTGATCATCGTCGGTTTTGGCCTCTTCAGCCAGCTCTGGCTGAACAAAGTGCAGTTGGGCGACCAACAGCTTAACGTCTTGAAGAATTTGGGACTGTTCCTGGGGCTGTTGGTCGTTGGCGGCATCGTCTTGTTTGTCTGGCGGCGCTTCTTCATCACCACCGAGCCGCGCACCCGCGGCATCCTCCTGACGTTGGCCGCCTTTGTGCTGTTGAGCCTGCTGACCATTCGCTTCTCCTACATGGCCAGCTTCCCCAACGCCGACTACACCACCGAATACATGGTGTACGCGCACGGCGCGCCGGCCACCAAGAGCATCGTCATGGACCAGATTGAAGAGTTATCCACCCGGTTGTATGGCGATAAAAGCATCAAAGTGGCCTACGACAACGACGTTTCCTGGCCCTTCACCTGGTACTTACGTGACTATCCCAGCCGCGTCTATTTTGGCGAAAGCCCCAGCAACAGCCTGAACGAGTCGCCCATCATCCTGGCGGGCAGCCTGAATTGGGGCAAGGTGGAGCCGTATCTGGGTAACAATTACGAACAGCGCACGTACACCTTCCTCTGGTGGCCCATGGAGGAGTATCGCAAACTCTCCTGGGATGCCATTTTTGGCAATCCCAACGACCTGGAACGGCGCGGTTTGGGGAACGCCAACGTGCGCCAGGCGTTGTGGGACGTCTTTTTCTATCGGGATTACGAAAAGTATGGTCAGACGTTTGGCGGCACGTATTCCAGCCGGGAATGGCCGCTGCGCCACGAACTGCGCGTGTATACACGCAAAGACGTGCTGGCGAACCTGTGGGATTATGGCGTAGGCGCAACCAACGCCGCTTCGCTGCAAGACCCGTATGCCGAAAATGAACTCCAGGCAGCGCCCACGCTGATCCTGAATGAGTTGGGGCTGCCCGGCGTGGGTGAAGGTGAATTGACGACGCCGCGTAATGTGACGGTGGGGCCAGACGGCCGTATCTACGTCGCCGACAGCGGCAATCATCGCATTCAATCGTTTGATGCGCAGGGGAATTTCCTCGCCGCCTGGGGTGGTTTTGGCACAGAACCGGGCCAGTTCAACGAACCGTGGGGGCTGGCGGTAGACGACGAGTTTGTCTATGTGGCCGATACCTGGAATTATCGCATCCAGAAGTTCACGACGGATGGCGAATTTGTAGCGGCTTACGGCCGTAACGGTTCACCCGCCGACGCCAGTGATCCCGGCCTGGGCCTGTTTTACGGCCCGCGGGACATTTCGCTGCTGGATGACGGCCGTTTGCTCGTCACTGACACCGGCAACCACCGCCTGCAAGTGATGGACCGCGACGGGAACTTCCTCACCAGCGTCGGGCAGTTTGGCAACCAACCGGGGCAGTTTAATGAACCGGTAGGGCTGGCCAACGGGCCGGAAAATTCGGTGTACGTGGTAGATACGTGGAACGGCCGTATCCAACAATTCAGCGGCGATTTCTTCCCGGCCTATGAGTGGAGCGTCAACGCCTGGTACAGCCAGTCCATTGATAACAAGCCCTACATCGCCACCGACAGCGCCGGTCGCGTTTACGTCACCGACCCGGAAGGGTATCGCGTCCTTATCTTCAACGCCTTTGGCGACTACCTGGGCCGCTTCGGCTCCTTTGGAACCGGAGCCAGCCAGTTCGGCCTGCCGGTGGGCATTGCCATAGATGCCCAGGACAACGTCTATATCGCCGACGCCCACAACAACCGCATCGTCAAGTATCCGGCCTTGTTTGGCGCGCCGATTACCGACGCCCCATCACAAGATGACACGGCCGTAGACGAACAACTCTCGCCCACCCCATCAGAATAAGTACACGGATTGGACGGATTTTCACAGATAAAATCCGTGCCCATCCGTCCAATCCGTGTCATCCGTGTACCCATCAAGGACAGGCAGCCATGAAGTTTAACGACAAAGTTGTGCTGGTGACGGGCGGCTCGCGCGGCATTGGCCGGGCGATTTGCCGTCAGTTCGCCGAACGCGGCGCGCAGGTGATCGTCCATTACCACCAAAACCGGGCGGCGGCGGAAGAAACGCTGGCTTCTCTGCCCGGCGGCCCGCACCTGCTGGTGCAGGCGGCAATGGAAGACCCAACGGCCGTACAGCAGATGATAGACACGGCCGTTGCCCAATACGGCCGTCTGGACATCCTGGTCAACAATGCGGCCATCTACGAAGAACACCCCCTGGCCGAAGTCACTTACGAGGAGTGGCAGGCGCGCTGGCGGCATATTGTGGAGGCTAATTTGCTCGGACCGGCCAACGCGATGTACTGCGCCGGGCAGCAGATGATTGGGCAGGGATACGGCCGTATCGTCAACATTTCTTCGCGCGGCGCATTTCGCGGCGAACCCACCGCCCCGGCCTACGGCGCCAGCAAAGCGGGCCTGAATGCGATGAGCCAATCGCTGGCGAAGTATCTGGCTCCGTACAACGTCTTTGTCGCCACCGTCGCCCCCGGCTGGGTGGCCACCGATATGGCCCAGGCCCACCTGGACAGCCCCGCCGGCGACGAAATTCGCGGTCAAAGTCCCCTCAATCGTGTGGCGACGCCGGATGAAGTGGCCTATACGGCCGTCTTCCTGGCCTCCGCCGGCGCGGAATTTCTCACCGGCGCGATTGTGGATGTGAACGGGGCGTCTTATTTGCGGACGTAAAAGATCAGAGATTGAAGATCGAAGATTGCAGCGTGATGCGTCACGCTTCAATCTTTGATCTTCAATCTTTCATTCCCCGCCAACGGCCGTATACGTCCCCGCTTTTCCCCTGCTTCACCAACTGCTCGCCCATCTCCCCGGCAGACAGCCAGCGCGGCGACTGCCAGCGGTGTGTCTCCCCAACCGACCAGTTGAACTCATAATCGCCCAATCGCGCCAGCAGGCCCAGGCATTCGTGCGCCACGCCGAGGGCCGCCGGTAGATACTCGAAGGAAAGCGCCGGCAGCGGCTGCGACAGGCCGCGCAGCACCTGGGCTTCGTAGCCTTCCACGTCTATTTTGCAGAAGGCGGGACGGCCGTATCGAGCAATCAACTCGTCCAGCGTGACGACCGGCACGGAAACGGCCGTGTCCCAATCCACGTTGGCAAACGACGCATCCTGCCGCACGGCCGTTATCCACTCCGCAGACAGGGTAGACACCGTTGGATGACGGCGGCTGACGTAAAGGGATTGCTGCCCAGGCTGTGCGCCCAGGGCAACGGGGAGCAGGTGAATGTGGGACGAACGGCCGTACAAACGACGCAATAAGTCCAGCAAATGCGGCTGCGGCTCCACCGCCACAATGTGCGCCCCCAGGCGCGACCAGGCCCACAACCGGTTGCCGACGTGCGCTCCCACGTCAAAACAAACGTCGCCGGGTTGGATAAACTGGGCATAAAACCGGGTAAGCTGGCGCAAACGACCGGGGACGGCGTAATACGTCAGCAGCGACC
>CALFEW010000138.1 GCA_937958365.1 uncultured Chloroflexota bacterium
TTTGCTATCCAGATAACTGCGGACGGCGATCATGTCCAAAACGGGGATATATTCTGTCAGGCAGACCACCAGAGCAATACCGGCCTCGGCCGATTCATAGATGGCGTCTACGGCAAAACGCGCCGGCACAAAAATGATGGAGACGTTCGCGCCGGTGGCTTCCACGGCTTTTTTGACGGAATCGAAGATGGGCACGCGCTGATTGCCTTCTTCAAACCATTGGCCGCCTTTGCCGGGGGTGACGCCACCGACGACGTTGGTGCCAAAAGCCAGCATTTGTTGTGTATGAAAGCTGCCCTCGCGCCCGGTGATGCCCTGAACGACTAAGCGTGTGTTTTTGTCTACAAGAATGCTCATGATCTACTCCTGGTTTGCTTGTGTGGCTTTGGCAGCCGCAGCGACAGCCTTTCGGGCAGCGTCTGAAAGCGTTTCGGCGGTTTCCATGGAGGCTTCGGCCAGAATGGCCCGGCCTTCTTTGGCATTGGTTCCGGCCAGGCGCACGACCATGGGCACGGCCGTTTCCACCTGCCCCAACGCCTGAAGAATCCCTTTAGCCACCTCATCGCCTCGTGTGATACCGCCAAAAATATTAATCAGCACCGCTTCCACGTTGGGATCAGACAAAATCAGGCGCAAACCAGTCGCCACCTGATCTGCTTTGGCCCCGCCGCCGATGTCCAGGAAATTGGCCGGATCGCCGCCAAACAGCTTAATAATGTCCATCGTCGTCATGGCCAGACCGGCGCCATTGACCATACAGCCAATGTTGCCATCCAACTTAATGAAGTTGATGCCCGTCAGGCGCGCTTCACGTTCCGCCTCAGGTTCTTCGGCCACGTCACGCATTTCGGCCAACCGGGATTGGCGGGTCAGGGCGCTGTCGTCAATGGTCATTTTGCCGTCGAGCGCCATTAACTTGCCATCGCCGGTAATCACCAGAGGGTTGACTTCCGTCAGAGAGGCGTCGTTGTTCTTGAAGCAGTCATACAAACCCACCACAATTTTGTGGAAATCGCGCCACAATTCACGCGGCAAGTCAATTTGCGAAGCAATGTAGGTGGTCTGGTAGCCCCGCACCCCCAACACCGGTTCGATGTGGGCCGTGACGATTTTGTCTGGCGTTTTTTCGGCCACTTCTTCGATGTCCATGCCGCCAGATGCGGAAGCCATGATCATCGGCAGGCGACGGCCGCGATCAATCAACACGGCCAGGTAAATCTCTTGGGCGATGCCTGGCGCTTGCTGGTCTATAAGGACGCGGCGCACTTTGTAGCCCTTGATGTCCATGCCCAGGATTTGTTTGGCCAGGGTTTCGGCTTCGTCGGCGGTGTTGGCTAGTTTGATGCCGCCGGCTTTCCCCCGTCCACCAATCAATACCTGGGCTTTCACGACAACTTTCCCGCCTAATTCGCGGGCAATTTCACGCGCTTCGGCCGGAGTCGAAGCCACGTCTCCTTTGGGGATGGGTACACCCTGTTCGGCAAACAGTCGTTTTGCCTGATATTCATGTAGATTCACGCGCTCTCTCCTTCACTATGTTTGCAGATTGATGAATGGGACGCGGATAAACGCCGATGCGGCCGATTTTCGCGGATAAAAACCATCACTATCAGCGTTTATCCGCCGCATCCGTGAAAATCCGCGTTCCATTTCTTAAAAATGCAAAGGTCGTGTCCTTGAATAGTGGGACTTTGCAATGAAAAAGGGCGAACACGTCAGTTCGCCCCTATGTACGCTTAAGGTTCTATAAAAAATTATAACACGCTCATTTCATGGGGGCGAAAAACCGCCGGGTAGGTCTAAGGTCCGGTTGACAGGGCTTTACCAGGTTGGAGATAATTTTTTCTGTAAGATTTCTGACTTAATCTATTGACTCAGAGCAGTGCGCGTTGTCACAACAAGTGAACCTATGAAAGCACAAATTCAGCCAATCAATGATGCAGTTGAAAAGCAAAGAAAACGGACGCAGTTTATTACGGCCGTTTTCCTGGGCGCGCTCGTCGGTGTGCTGGTGGGGATTCTGGGCATGGCGGTAAGCGTTTTGGTTATCTGTTTGCTGAGCCTGGTTATAGACACGGCCGTTCTCCGTTTACCGGGCGTCAGCATGACGGCCGTGACGTTCTTCACCTTCTTTTTCATAGGCGCTGTCATCGCCAGCTATCTAATCTGGCGCAAAATTCACTAAACAGGCCGCCACGCGGTAAATAAAAACGCCAGATAACGTTGGTTATCTGGCGTTTTGTTTTGGGTTCATTCACACGCGGATCGCTACTCAGTTGTGGTGGTTGGTGTGGCAATCACCGGCGTGGCAATCACCGGCGTGGCTGTGGCCGACGCAAAGAACTTGTCGTCCAATGCCGGGTCCAGCGGTACACGATCCCGCCAGAAGTTTTGCAGAACCACATTGCCACCGCGTAACGCCGTTAACAACTCAGTTACCAGTTCGTCTTTTTTCGCCTCAAAAGCGGATTCAGAAAGAGGCAAGACCTCTCGTCCGCTAACGATAGCGATAAAATAGCTCGTCGTGCCATCCTCGGCGGTCACGGTGATGACGGGTGTGGGGGTGTTGAGCGGCTGGCTGAAAACGGCCGTGGCAAATTCCTCACTAAACGTCGTCGCCAGATCGTCCTGGGTGCGGCGGAACAACTCCGTGGCAAAAGCTGTCGAAGTGGATTCTGAACTGCCCGACTGACTGCGAATGGTGTTCCACAGTTCCAGGTAGTTGTCGGTCGTCAGGGTGCTGGCCAGGTCGTCAGCTTCCGCCTGATTATCGAAAACCAGCACATAGAAATTGGCGTGTTCCGCATCTATCGAAAGTTCTTGCTCAGTCGCCAAAACCTCCGCCAACCGCTGGCGGTAAAGCTGCCCGCGCACGCTGGCGCGAAAAGAAGCTTCGTCAACATTCAGGTCCTGGTACTGCTGCAACAAATCGCCCAACTGCTCTTGGAAAGCCTCGGCCGTTACCGGGGTAGCGGTGGGCTGGGGCGTGCTGGTTGGGCCGGTTGTTGGCGTGGGGAAACTGGTGGCTGTGGGGAGAACTTCGGTGATAACGGCCGTAGGAATGGGCGTCACCGAGGGCGTTGGGACCACCGTTTCTGTAGCCGTAGGCAATGGCGTGGGCAACCCACCGTCATAGAAATTGAATGACCGGCCGATTTCGGCGTCAACATCCGCCTCAGACACCGTAATGCCGCGTTCAGCAGCCGCCTGCTGAATCAGCGTTTCATCTACCATCTGGTTCAGGATAGATTCGCCAAAAGTCTCAGCATTGGCCGGGTATAAATCAACCAGAAGCTGATTGGCAAACTGCTGGATAATGCCTACGTCACCACCAAAAGCTTCAAGCTGATCTTCCAATAACACAACCCGCCGCGCACGTTCAAAAGAGACTCGTTCTTGAAACGTCTGCAAGCTAATTGTGTCATCATTTACCGTGGCGACGCTCCGGTTGGGCGCGACAAAGAACTCGTTGACCACGGCCACAGCAATAATCACCAGAATCAGAACCCCCACAATACCCAGGGCAATTCGAATCTGGCGCGTCTGCTGCGCCTGTTTTCTGGCAACAAGAACTTCCTTGCGCGATTGGCGTAATTCTTCTTCTTTCGCCTTTGTTGTCGTGTTTTTCTTGCTCATAGCCAGATTGTCTTAATTATTCAACAGCAAAGGGCAGCAATGCCAGGTGGCGAGCGCGTTTCACAGCCACGGCCAGCCCACGTTGGTGTTTGGCGCAAGTGCCTGTTTGGCGTCGCGGACGCATCCGACCAAATTCCGTGACGTAACGCTTCAGGTTTTCGGCGTCCTTGTAATCAATCACGTCATTGCCTTCGACGCAGAATTCACAAACGCGCTTTCTACGGACCATGCGTCCTTTGTTGCGACCTTGTCCCTGGCCCTGACCTTGCCCTTGATTTTGATACTGGCCTTGACTTTGATATTGGCCCTGATTTTGATACTGACCTTGATTTTGATATTGACCTTGATAAGTCATGGTGACCTCCATTCACAACCACAGGTGGTTCGATGCCGGGTTGTGACTGTTTTATGCAGAATTCGATAAGGTGATGATTTCTTGGGCGACCACTTCTGTGCGAAAATGTTTGCGACCGGCGTTATCGTCCCAACTGCGGGTTTGCAAACGGCCTTCAAGGTAGAGAAATGTCTCGCTCGTTAACCGTTTTTCACAAACCTCAG
>CALFEW010000139.1 GCA_937958365.1 uncultured Chloroflexota bacterium
TTTCTTGAATCAGGGCGTGCCGGAAGGTGTAGGTGGATTGGGCTGGGGCGTCTACAGGGCTGATTAAGTCCGCGGTGATCAGGGTGGACAGGTCGGTTTGCAGGCGGGTTTCGTCGTAGGGGACAACGGCCGTTAACACCGCATACGCAAATTCCCGCCCCAGAGCCGCCGCCCAACCGGCCGTCTCTTTGGCCGCCCCCACCCGATCCAGGCGCGCCAGCAATGAATCACGCAAGGTCACGGGGATAAGGTCGCTCTGAGTTGGGGCGTCTGCTTCCAGGGCATCTGTTTCCAGAAAGGTCCAGGTTAACTCCTCAACAAACAGCGGATTGCCATCGGTCAGAGCCACAACACGGTGACGAGCGGCGGGGGATACGGCCGTTTCGCCCGCCAGATTCGTTACCATTTCCGCCACCGACGCCGGGGAAAGTGGGCCAAGCGTCAGGGGGCGCAACTGCGGTCGGGGTCGCCAGGGCAGAACAAAGGTCGGGCGATAGGTCAGCAGGAGCAGACAACCCGCCGCCGCCAGCGCCTCCAGAGAGGCATCCAGCCAGGCCAGCGTAGAGGGATCCGTCCAGTGCAGGTCTTCGATGAGCACTACGACGTGGCGTCTCGCCGCGTACCGGCTCAGCAGCGCCACAAAAGTCTGGCGCATTTGCTGGCGCATGCCTTCAGTGACAATCTGTGGCGGCGCGGTATCGGTGGGCAGCGCCAGCAGCAGCGCCAGCGCCCAGGCGTGAACCGGTTGGGTCATCTCCAGGTGCGCCAAAGCCTGTTCAAGTTTGTCGCGCCCGGTTTGCGGCGTGTCGTCTGGTTGAATGCCGATCAGCTCTTCCAATATGCGTAGCAGCGGATAGAGGCTGGTGTTTTGGTGATAGGGGGTGCAGTGGCTTTGCAGCCAGACGCCAGAGCTGTCCCGGCGTCTTAGTTCCCAGACCAGCCGTGATTTGCCAATGCCCGGTTCGCCGCTTAGGGTGACAACACGGCCGTATCCCGGCGTTCGGTCGGTCAGCCAGGTGAGCAATTGAGCCATTTCGGCGTCACGGCCAACAAACGGGGAAAGCCGGTGGATTTGATGCAACCAGTCGGGGCGGCTGCGGCTGGCGCTGTGGCCGACTACCCGGTACACAGGCAGCCTTTCGGCCATGCCGGGCAGCGCAAGCTGGCCGGCAACCTGGCAGGTGAACGAGCCGTGTACCAGACGTTCGGTGCTGGCGGTGAGCCAGACATTGTTGGGTTCTGCCTGATGCTGGCAGGCGCGGGCCAGGTCGGGAACGTCGCCGACCAATACGCCTTCCCTGGCAATCATCATGCCGGTGTGGATGCCAATACGCAAATGATCGGTGGAAACGGCCGTACTAACCATCGTCAGCCCCGCATACACCGCACTCTGCGCCGCATTTTCCTGCGCGACCGGGTAGCCGAAGTAAACCAGGCACTCTGTGCCCTGCCGGGGTTGGCGCTGGCCGCCATACTGCGCCAAAATCGCGCCGCACTGCTCGCGGCAGCGCGTCAATTGTTCAATTTGTTCTTCCGGATCGGAAGGATTGGTTGGATTGTAGCGGCTGCAAATAACGGCCGTTACCTGGCGGCGCTCACCATCGGCGGCAACGGCCGTGGCTATTCCCGGATCGGCTGGCGACACAGCGCCCTGACGAGTAGCATGTTCAGCCCGAATCTGCTCATACAGCGCCCTGGCCTTGGGGGATGGCGACAACTGAAACTCCTGGTCCAGAATACGACTGAACGCGACATACTGCTCCAGGGCCGCCGCACTCTGACCGCACTGTACCAGCGCGTTCATCAATTGAACGCGCGGCTCTTCCTGCCACGGTTCCAGCGACGCCAGCCGCCGGGAATAAATCAACATCTGGCGCGGTTCACCGGATTGCCGGTGGTAGGCCACCAATTGTTCCAACACAACAACCATCTGGCTGTGCAGCGCTTCCTGCTGGATCAACTGCCATTCTTCAAATGGCAAGCTATCAGGCAAAAGGAGACCGGTCAGAAAATCGCCACGGTACAGTTGGGCAGCCTGTTCCAGCCAGCCGATGCAGACCGGGCAACGGCCGTCGCGTTGATGATGATGGCTCTGTTGGGCGCGAATGAGTTCCCGAAAATCCGCTACATCAAGGCGAAAGCCGCTGAGCGGGTTCATACGAATCTCCTGGTCGGTGGCAATCAGAACGGGTTGCCGTGTGGGCGACCCTTCACTCTCCTGCAAGGCGCGTCGCAAACGCAGGAGCGTCTGGCTGAGATTGTGGGCAGCTTTCTTGGCAGGGGATTCGGGCCAAAGCAGGGCAGCCAGTACGCTGCGACGATGCGGACGATCAGATTCTAGCGCCAGGTAAGCGAGCAGTGCGCGTGCTTTGTCTGAGCCAAACAGGGTAATGGGCTGGTCGTCAAGGGTCGCCTCGAAACCGCCCAACAGCGAGATATTCAGGCGGGTCATCATGTATTCCAGGTTGTTGGGTGTTTTATCGGTTGGTTACAGCGAACCAACCAACGAATCACTTACCGTTAGCGGGGGTCAACTTCCAGTGAGAATACCATGAAATCTGGTTAAGGGGTAACTGCCCGCCGAGGCAGATGATTGGCGTCACGCCATCGGGCACACACCGTGTGGTGATAATTTGGTGATACGCTCCAGATATACTGACTGTGCAATGAAAAAGGGCCAAAAGCAGCAGGGAACAGGTTATGCCTTCTACGATCATGGTTGTTGATGACGAAGAAGCAATGCGACATCTGCTGAGAATTGTCCTTTCGCGGGCGGGCTATAGGGTAATTGAAGCCATTGACGGGCGCGATGCGCTGGAAAAGTTAGTTCTGGTGCAGCCTGATCTCATGATCATTGATGTTTTGATGCCTTTTTTGAATGGTTTTGAGGTCGTCCAGCAGATTCGCGCCCATCCACACACGGCGCAACTGCCCGTTATGCTTCTGAGTTCCAGAGCAGATGCGGCAGCGCAGCGTGAGGGCTTATTTGTTGGAGCGCAACGTTATCTCATCAAGCCGTTGACATTGCAACAATTGTTAACGTGCATTCAAGAGGTGTTGGATGATAGCCAGGACTGACAATGGTTAACATGGACAATACGCGCGATCAAAATTACGCCTCATTTTTGCTGCGTTTGTGGCGATTGCCGGATGATGGCCGGGGGACCTGGGTGGTATCTGTCCAGGGGGCGACGACCGGACAGCAGCGTTCGTTTGCCAACGTGGAGGCGTTTATCCGGTTTCTACAAGCCGAATTTGGGTCAGACGAGGCGACAGAGTAAGCGCCTGGCGACTCAACCAACCGGTAGTACAGTGTCGAGCACAACACACATATCATTGAAGGAGAGTTGTAGATGCACAGGTTTCGTTGGTTTGGGAAGTGGCACGTCGTGCTGATGGTGGCGATGTGTGTTCTGGTAGTTTGGGTGGCAAAGCCGGTTAGCGCAGATGAAACAACGGCCGTTCCCCCCACCGCCTTATTAGATCGCGTTCAAGAGACGGGACAATTACCCGTCATCGTCACCCTGGACCTGAAAACGCCTTTTCGGCCAGAGGGCTACCTGTCGGCAACGGCCGTGCAAAACCAGCGCGCCGCCATCGCCACGACTCAGGCGGAACTGAGCCGCCAGTTGGCTCCGTTTGGGGCCAAAGTCTACGTGGAATACCAGGTATTTCCGCTGCTGGCTGTGGTGGTGGATGAAGCGGCGCTGCGCTTCCTGGCTGCCTCGCCGCTGGTGGCGAACGTTCAGGAAGACGTGGCCGTGCCGGTGTCGCTGCTAAGCAGCACGGCCGTTATCGGCGCGCCGACCGTGTGGGGGGAAGGATATGACGGCACAGGCTGGACGGCCGTCGTGCTAGATACCGGCATGGACAGCGACCATCCCTTCCTGGCCGGGCGTATGCCGGCGGAATACTGCTTCTCCAACGCCAATGGCGCGGGCGCGGGCGTCAGCCTGTGTCCCAATGGACAGCCATTCGACACGTCGGCCGACGTTGAAACCACGGCTTGCAGTAACTCTGGTACTTCCGGCGACCTGTGTACGCATGGCCCGCACGTCGTTGGGATTGTGGGCGGCGCGGATTACGCCGGCGGGCCAGGGTATAACGGCGTCGCGCCAGGCGCGCAAGTCATCCCCATCCAGGTCTTCACCCGTCTTAGCTGCGATGGTTCACCCTGCGCATTAAGCTATTCCTCGGATCAACTGCTGGCGCTGCAATACATCCATACGACTTTGAGCGTCAGTTATGACATTGCGTCCATCAATATGAGCCTGGGCGGCGGTCAGAATTACGTCGCCTGTGATGGTAATGCCCTGAAACCGGCCATTGACAGCCTCCTGTCTATCGGTATTGCCACCATCATCGCCAGTGGCAATAACGGCTGGTCGGACTCAATTGCCGCGCCGGGCTGCATCTCTACGGCCGTTACCGTGGGCGCCACCACTGACAGCGACTCAGTGGCCTCTTTCTCCAACAGCAACGCGCTGGTAGATTTGCTGGCTCCCGGCGTCGCCATTGATTCCAGCGTCCCCGACGACGCTTACGGCAACAAGCAGGGAACTTCTATGGCTACCCCTCACGTCGCCGGGGCGTGGGCCGTGCTGAAGGAAGCCAATCCGGCCGCCACGCCGGCCCAAATTTTGGCCGCTTTGCAGCAGTACGGCATCAGCGTGACCGACGGCCGTAACGGTCTGGTCCGGTCGCGCATTCAACTGGATCGCGCCGTCGCGGCGCTGCAACCGGCCACCTGGGTCGGCAACACCGCCGACTGGCACACGGCCACCAACTGGTCTACCGGCCGCCTGCCGCGCTGCGGCACCCCCATCACCATTCCCACCGCCCCCGCCGGCGGTAACTTCCCGGTCGTCAACGCCGACGCGGCCGTCGGAACGGTGACCATTGCCGACGGCGCAGAACTGAGCATGGCCGGTCATACCCTCACGGTGTGCGGCGATTGGGCAGCGCAGGGCAGCGGGCAGTTCGACGCCACCGGCGGCACGGTTGTCTTTGCCGGCGTCAACCAGGCCATCACCCTGCCGTCTGGCAGCAACGGCCAGTTTTACAACGTGCAAGTCGGCAGCGGCACGATGGCGCAGCAGGTGGCGCTGAACAGTGACTTGACCGTGGCCGGCGATCTGACCTTCTTACCACCGGCGACGCTGAGCGCCAACGGCCACATCCTCACCATCACCGGCGATTGGCTGGATTATGGCGGTGGCTTTGTGCCCAACGACGGCCGTGTCGTTTTTAACAACCCCACCGCCCAATCGGTGGGCAACGCAACCACTGAATTAATAAACGAGCCATTTGACGAAGCCAATGGGGTAACATGTTGCTCCTCTGGTTCATTGCCGATCGGTTGGGTACGCGAACACACCGCCGGCTATGGTTTCATGGCTGGCGACCTCACTGCTTTCGGCGGCAACGGTGGCGCGGCCGTGCGTTGGAACGATTCGCCGTCAGCCTGGTTACATACGGCTGGGCTATCGCTGCAAACGGGAACCACGTATGAACTGGAGTACAAGTACCGGCTGCTGTTTGCCAGCGCTGTCAACACCCAGAACTTTGCGGCCTACCTGGGCACAGCTCAGAATTCCGCCAGCATGACGACATTGTTACACCAGGCAAATAACGTTTCTTCGGCGACCTTTGCCACAGCGACGGCCACGTTCACCGTCAGCAGCAGTGGGCAGTATTACCTGGGACTGTACGCCGTGCGCAACGGTACCGATGGGTATGCCGTGATAGACGACGTGGTTTTGCGGGCCACCAGCGGCAGCAACACATTTCACGACGTACAGATTGACCAGGGCACGACAGCCTTCGCCCACGACCTGGTGGTGGCAAACGATCTGACGATTGCCGCCGGCGCGGATTTGACGGTGGAAGGGGTGGTGGCGAATAACGGCCGTTTCCAACAAAC
>CALFEW010000140.1 GCA_937958365.1 uncultured Chloroflexota bacterium
GCATTCGGGCAGCGTGGTGCATCAGGTGATTCGACCGACCGGCGTTTTGGACCCAGAAGTGGAAGTACGGCCGGTAAAAGGGCAAGTGGATGATTTGCTGGGCGAAATCAAGCGGCGTACCAGCGTGGGACAGCGCGTGTTGGTGACCACGCTGACCAAGCGCATGGCCGAAGACCTGAGCGATTACCTGTTGGAAATGGGCACAAAAGTTCATTATCTGCACTCCGAAGTCCACACCATCGAACGCACGGAAATTCTGCGCGACCTGCGCATGGGCGTTTACGACGTGGTGGTGGGCATTAACTTGCTGCGCGAAGGGCTGGACTTGCCGGAAGTGTCGCTGGTAGCCATCCTCGACGCCGACAAAGAAGGTTTTTTGCGCTCGGAAACGTCGCTAACGCAGACGATTGGTCGAGCGGCGCGCCACGTGGAGGGCAAGGTGATCATGTACGCTGACCGGATCACCGACTCGATGCAAAAGGCCCTCAACACGACCAATGCACGGCGCGCCGTGCAGCACGCCTACAACGAGGCGCATGGCATCGAACCGCGCAGCATCATGAAAGCGGTGCATGACCTGACCGACGACATCGCTCAGGAGCGGGAGATGGCGATGGCCGAAGGCAAAGGCAAGTACACGACAGTGCGCGACCTGCCCAAGGCGGAACTGGCCCACATGGTCATTGACCTGGAGAAGCAGATGAAGCAGGCGGCGCAAAATTTAGAGTTTGAGCGAGCGGCCGTTTTGCGTGACCAGATCGTGGAACTGCGGCAGATCATGGCCCTCAAGGAGGCCGGCAGCGACAGCGACATGCCCGCCTGGGAGCGAATGCGCCTGCTAGACGAGGCAGGCATCGCCTACGAACCGGGGGATTAGCAGGCGTTCGTAGATAAGTTGGCAATTTCGCATCGTTGCGCGTACGCGAGCTTTATCTATTGGCTTAGTTGGCTTGCCAGTTGATTGAGTGCATTGATTATTTGAATAATGGTGGGCATGAGTAAAGCCGCTTGCGGGTAGGGAACCTCTTTTTGTGCTTGTCCGGCGGCCAATGCTTCGCGGCAGCCATCGGCCCAACCCTGGTTTGTGGCAGCAAACTTGTCTATTTCTGCACCAAAGCTGACGTAAAAGGCCTGTAGCTGCGGGTCGGTCGGTGCGAAACCGGCCGGACGGCCGTTGATAACCCCATCATAAGCATTTACCAGCACGTCGCAGTCGGCGTTGTAATCGGTCTGACAATCACCACTTGCCCCAACGCTTGTACATTTGGGCTGGAGTTCATACGTAAATGAATCAATGTGTCCCAAGACGGCGATGATGCTGTTCGCCAGCCGTTCACGGTCTGAGGTGGTAGTGTTAACGGCCGTTGGCGCTGCCGGATTTGTGGGGATTGAAGCCGAAGACACGGCCGTTGCCGTGGGTTCATCGGTAGGCACGGCCGTTTCTGTGGGTACGGCCGTGTACGTTGGCAGCGGCGTTTGCGTAGGATAGGGCGTTAGTGTGGGATAGGGAGTAAACGTCGCCTGGGGCGTATAAGTTGGATAAGGCGTAAACGTGTTTTGCGCCGATGGCGTGGGCAATGCCGCTTGCGTAGCCTGCACGGCAGCGGCTACCTGGCTTTCCACCGTCAGCGCCAGATCGGCTGCGTTTGGGCTACAGGCAGCTAAAACAAGCACCAGCACAACCCACCATATTGTGTAAAAACTTCTGCTTTTCATGTGGATTTCCTCCCTCAAACCAAATCGTTTTGTGAAACATTGCACAGACAAAGATCATTATCTCTGAAATGCAGACAGACGCCAAAAGCTGCCATGTGATCAGCCAGTTGCCCCGCCGGTTGCCCATGTTATACTTTGCCCAACTATGGACACTATCTTAAGCCAGGAACAGGAAGATCTGCTCAGACGTACACGGGACGTGTTGGGCCAACTGCGGGATGTGTTGGGAGCAACGGCCGTCAGCAAAGAAGACCGGGCTGCGCTCATCGAATCGGTGCGCCAGTTGGACGATTTGTTCCTGCTGGTGATCGCCGGGGAGTTTAACGCCGGGAAATCGGCGTTTATCAACGCTTTGTTGGGGCAAAGTTTGCTGCCAGAAGGGGTGACGCCAACGACCAGCCAGATTTATCTGCTGAAATATGGCGAGCAGGTGGGCAAACGGCCGTTAACCTCCGGCATCTGGGAACAAACCGCCCCTGTAGATATTCTGCGCGAAATCGTCATCGTGGATACGCCCGGAACCAACGCCATCTTGCGCGAACACGAAGCGCTGACGGCCGAATTTATCCCCCGCAGCGACCTCGTCCTCTTCATCACCTCCGCCGACCGACCCTTCACGGAAAGCGAACGCACCTTCCTGACGCAAATTCGCACCTGGGGAAAAAAAGTCATTCTGGTCGTCAATAAAATAGACATCCTCAGCGATCCGGCGGAAAAGGCCCAGGTAATTGCTTTTGTCACCGACGCGGCCAATAAGCTGGTAGGCGAAGTGCAGGCGGTGTTTGCCGTCTCCGCCAAACAGGCGCAAAAAGCGAAGGCCGGCCAGCCCCAGTTTTGGACCAACAGCGGCTTTGAAGGGCTGGAAGAGTATATCCGCGAGACGTTGGACGATGACGGCCGTTTCCGTCTAAAACTCCTCAATCCCCTGGGCGTGGCGCAAAAACTGGTCAAAAAGCAGCTTGCCGATGCGGAAGCCGACCTGGCCTCGCTGCAAGAAGACCGCGACCTGCTGGCCGACATTGACGGGCAAATGGTCTACTACAACGAGGACATGCAGCGCAATTTCAAATCGCGCCTGGGCGAAATTGACAACATTTTGCTGGGCATGGAAAAACGCGGCAACGAATTTTTCGACGAGATGATGCGCTTTGGCCGCATCCCGGACCTGATCCGCAGCAAACGCATGGAAGAAGCGTTTGAGGAAAGCGTGGTAGCCGACGTGCCGCAGCAAATAGACGGCCGGGTGACAGAATTGATTGATTGGCTGGTAGAGCAAGATTTACGCCAGTGGACGGCCGTTGCCGACCATTTAGCCAAACGCAAAGACGGCCACGAATCGCGCATCATCGGGCAGCCCGGCCCGCGTGAAGGCTCGCTGGCTTACAACCGCCAACATCTCATAGACTCCATTGGCAAAACAACCCGGCTGGCGGTGGAAACCTACGACGAAGAGCGGGAAGCGGCAGACATGGCCGAAGCGGCGCGCACGGCCGTTGTCAACACCGGTCTGGCAGGTGTGGGTGTGGGCATTGGCGTAGCCATTGCCATTGCCGCCCACGTCGTCTGGATAGACGTGACGGGCATTTCGGCGGCCGTCATTGCCGCGGCGCTGGGGTTGTTGATTTTGCCGGCGCGACGGCGCAAAGGCAAACAAGAACTGGAAACCAAACTGTCTGAATTGCGCCAGAAACTCGTCACCAGCCTTACTGAGCAATTTGATCGAGAAATGCGCCGCAGCACGCAGCGCATCGAAGACACGGTGGCCCCTTTCGCCCGCTTCGTGCGCGCCGAAACCGACAAAATCACCGACCAACACGACCAGTTAGCCGCCCTGGAAGCCCATATGCTGGGCCTGCAAAGTCAGTTGAAGCAGGAGTAAATCGGATGAGGATTGGCGATGAGAGACTGGAGATTTTCCAGTCTCTCATCTCTGTTTTATGTCAGGCGGATTGGATGATGGTGGGGGGAGCGCCGGTTTTGCGGGTGAGCAGCATGAAGAAGTGGCGGATCTGCCACTGACCGATGAGGCCGAGGTAACGGCCGTTTTCCACCACCGGCAGCGCGCCTAATTGTTCTGTTTCCAGCCGTTTTTGCACCGCCAGCAGCGGCGTCGTGGGAGAAACCGGGGCGACGTTGCGCCGCATAATCATGTTGGTCCAGGTGTGGCCGCCCCGCGTTTGCATCGCTTCGCCCAGCTCTTGATGGGTGACAAAACCGGCCAGTGTTTCATTTTCCACCACCGGGAAATTGCTTTGTCCACTCACCATCATTAAATTGACGGCTTGTTGCAACGTGGTGTAAGGCGTCAGCGTGTAAGCTGAGGGCGAGTAAGCGTCTTGCACGCTGTAGCCGCGCAGCACATTGCGCGCACGCACGGCAGCCGCTTCCTGGCCTGCGGCCGTGTAAATGAACACGGCAATGAACACCAGGAAGATGCCGCCATTCAACAGCGCATAAATCCCCAGCAACACGGCGGCAACCCGGCCCACTGTGGCCGCGATGGTTGTGGCCTGCACGTAATCCAACTTCATCGCCAGCAGGGCGCGGAAAATGCGCCCGCCATCCAGCGGAAAGGCCGGGATGAGGTTGAACACGGCCAGGAAGATGTTGTAGACGAAGATGTACGCGAACACGGCCGTTGCTGTCAATCCCGCATTCAACGTCAAAGCCGCCACAAAATCAGCCGCACCCAATCCCAAAACCGGGATAAACATCGCCATCAGCAAGGCAACGAGTACGTTCACAGCCGGGCCGGCCACGGCAATAACAAATTCTTGTATCGGTTTCTCTGGGATTTCCTGCAATTGCGCCATGCCGCCAATGGGGGACAGCACAATCTGCTTCACCGGCACGCCATAATACAGCGCCGCAAAGCTGTGCCCCAATTCGTGCAGCGTCACCAGCACAAACAGTAGCGAGATGGCAATGACGCCAAACAAGGCGCTCTCGACCCCACCGCCGGCCAGTCCAAAT
>CALFEW010000141.1 GCA_937958365.1 uncultured Chloroflexota bacterium
TCGGTACGTTGAAGGCGCTGGCATAATCGCCGGTGACATAGAGGCTCTCGATTTCCTCCGCCAGTCTGCCCGCCGCCGCAGCCACCTGCCGACCGGTCATGGGCAAAACAGCGCCGGCCACGGTTAAAACCTGAACGGCCGTGGCCTGCTCGGCCACCTGCGCCAGCTTGTGGCAAAACGTATCCAGCGTCGGCGTCAACTGGTGATTGCTCATCAGTTCCTCTTCCCAGTCGTAGCGGGCATAGGTCAACTGCAAGGCGCGCGGCAGCGCCGCCACTTCGGCATTGTCAAAACGGCGCGGGTTGTTGCCCAACGGATCCAGCAGCAGCCCCAACAGGGTGATGACGTGGTCATACTGGTCGGTGGCGTTTTCATACACCACATCCAGGATGTTGAGCGTTGTCGTGGCGTAGGAAAGCTGGCTGTACGAGACATTTTTACCGCCGGACAAGGCCAACAAACGGCGGCTGTGGCCTTGCGGCTCCAGCAGCACCACCTGGGTGTCCTGCTCGGCCAGACGCCACGCCAGAGCTTGCGCGCCGACCGTCTTGCCCTTGCCGGTGCGCCCCAGGATGATACCGTGGAAGGGATCGTTGCCCTGCCAGTCCAGGTAGTAAACGTGGGGGGCCACTTCGTCTACTGAAATACCGACGTAAAAACCGTTGGCGTTTTGTTCGCGGCCGACGCCCCACATCCCGCCAAAGACGGCCGGGGCGCGGCTGAGGGTGTTGAAATGACCGGCGGGCATTCCCGGCGGTTTGGCTGCCGGGCCAAACATGCGAGCGGCGGCCGCCTGGTAGCCCAGCATCCGGTCTACCTTCATATATTGGGTGCTGGTTTTGCGCAGGCTTTCCAGCCTGGCCCGCAGCCCGGCGGCGCTTTTGTCCAGGAGCATAAACAGCACGCGCACGTGATGCACCGCTTCATCACGCACGGTCAGCGAGGTTTCGGCTTCTTCGCTGGCGATGAGGGCGTTGCGGTCCTGGCCGTTAAGAATCATGCCCTGCCAGAACTCGGCCGAGGCGGTGACGCGCTCCGGATGTATTTTGCGCGCGTCAATGCAGATGATCATGGGGCCATCGGCGGCGGTGATCATCTGGGCCAGCGGGTGACGCCAATCCCAGGTGCGGGTGAGCTGGTAAGAGGCCAGGACGGCATAGCGGTAACGGCTGTTGTCTATTTGCAGACGGCCGTCTTTCTTTTTCAGCACCGGCGCCATGTGGTCGTGATATTCGGCGTAGTCGCCAGGGATGGGCAGCTGCGGATAATTATCTTCCCCCGGTCCGGCGGCTACCACCCGCCAGTGGGCCAATTCGTTGACGGTAACGGCGTCGTTGAAATCCACCAGATAATGGCGCGTCTTGCGCATCTCGCCCCGGCTGGCCCAATCGCCAATCATGCGCACCTCTTCCATCAGGCCGCGCCGCGCCCGGTCGTCGTTGATACTCATGGCCAGACGGCGGCGCTCCCTTTCCAGCCGCTCCAGGCTGGCGGGCATGATGAAAGTCAGAAAGCGGCAGTGCTGCATCGGCCCGGCAAAGAGAGAAACCATCTGGCTGATGACGGCCGACTGATCCTGGCTGTCAATCTGGTAGAAATGGGGCAGCGTCACTTGAAATACACGCATCGCATCACTCCCTTAAAGCTGTTCTACAACCACAGTCGCGGCAAATGCGCCGCCGATTTGCTGCCGCTCGGCGTGGACGCGCACTTTGTCCCAGTCGGCTTGAATATTGACGATTTGCGGCGAGCCGACCAGGTTCCGGCCCCAGACCATGAGATAGGCGATAACACGTTTCAACACAATTTCGCCATGATGGGTGTACCCGGCTATATAACCGGCGATGATAAACAGCGGCGCCAGCCAGAAGGGGGCATTGAACAGCCCCACGCCCACAGTCGTCAGGATGATTACCAGCATGAATTGGGTCATCGTCACCTTCCTAATAATCGTGGCCTGCCCTTGATAGATGAATTCGGAACGGAAATGCGTCACACTGAACATTTGCGCAGTTCTCCTTTTTGGCGCGAGGGCAGGGGAGCAAGGGGCTGCGGAGGTCCCCTGCTCCTCTGCTCCCAGCCTTAGCCAAGCCCGCAAAGGGTATAGAGGCTTTCGATGGCAAAGCCGGTCAAAATCTGGTTGCCGATGTCGGTGGAGAAAGCCAGTAAGATAAGCCCCAAACCCACAGACCCGGCGACGGCCCCAATTTGCGCGCCTTGTGAAGGCAAAATCGCCGTCAGGTTCTTGCGAAAACCAAGCACCGCCAGGCCGAGCAGCACGGCTGCGCCACCCATGAGTTGTGTGGTAAACAGCGCCCGGTCATACGTGTCACAGATGGCCGCCGGGGGCGCTTCACCAGGGGCGCAGGCGGCCAGGATAGCCATCAACAAAACAAACGGCAGGGCGATATGCGAGGGCCGAGGCCGGCGCAGACGATTTGGGTAACGGCCGGTTCTCAGAGGTGTGGCAGACAGGCCGCCTGTCATTGGCTGTTCATTTTCTGGTTGCATAGGCAACATCGCGTCACTCTCCTATAATGGGTTGAATTGAGGTACGCGAATGGCGGGTGAGACGGCGAATCTACGACCCACCATTCGCGGGTTGCTGGCTTATGGGTGAGAGGACATCCCGGTAGGAATGCCCGCTATCTCCCATAAGTCAGCGCCGATTTGAACACGCACCGATGGCGCCTGGGGGAGAAACGTCACGGTCAGGCCCACCGTCTCTCCCGGGTGGATCAAGATGGGCAATCGCTGCCCCGGCAGGCTGGACGTGACCTGCCCGATAGGTTCATACGCATCACCTCCTTCATTACCTATTTGGATAAAATCGGGGCCTGGATACACATCCCCTCC
>CALFEW010000142.1 GCA_937958365.1 uncultured Chloroflexota bacterium
CGGCCGTTGCCAATTCCACCCACACATCACTCGTCACCGGTTCACCAGGAACGCTCGCCAGGGCAAACGTCAGACTGTGTTCCAGCGACAAGCCCCAGGCTGCCGCCTTCTCATCCGGCAGGGTGATTTCGTAACTCGGCTGCGTACCGGCGTCCCAGGCCAGGCGCAGCGCCTTATTGTTCTGGTTAGCCTGCCCATCGCGCAGCTTAAGCGCTTCCACTTTAGCAAAGGTCATCTCTTGCGCCGCAGCCTCAGCTCCGGCCACTTCTGTGGCAGTTAACCCCGCGCTGCCGCTGTTGGTGTCCACTGGAATGAATGACGCCGCTTGCAGCTGCGTCACCACAATGCCTTCCGGCAGCCAGTTGGCCGCCGCCGCCGGATTGCCGAACACAGCCTGGTACTCATTTTCCTGGCGCAGGGCGGCATTCAGAAAGCTGGTGATCATGACTTTGGCCGCTTGCTGCTGCTCTGCGCCCGTGAGCAGCGGGGCGCGGTTGAGCAGCAGCGAGTTGTACAGACCACGATCTTTGTTCCCCCACACGCTGTTGAACTGGCCGTGATTGGCCTGATAAACGTAGGCCAGCGCTTTAAAGCCAGCGGGATTTTCATCGAAGCGCGCCCGGTTGTACTGCGGCTGACCATAGAGGATGAAGGTATCGGCATCATGGCCGCCCGCCAGCAGCAGGTAGCTGCTGTGGTCGAGCGTGGGTTTGCGCCCACCTGGCCCGGCGTAAGCGTCTGAAGGGGCAATGGCGACTACACCGCGAATACCAAAACCAAAGTCGCTGATGGGGGAAACGGCCGTGACCGGTTCCATCGGTTGCCAGTTCAAATGGGCTGCCCAGGCCACCGCTTCGCCACCCCGCGAATGACCGATGAGGGCCACGCGATCCAAATCCACTTTGCCATGGAAAAGATTGTCTGGCGTTTCGTTCCAGCTTTGCCACTGCCGCACATGTTGCAGCAGCAGCCAGGCGCGCAGCGGCATTTCTTCAAACTTGCCGTCAAAGAACAGCAGGCCGTTGAGGAAATTCTCGTCTACCGAGACGGCGATGTAACCCTGGCTGGCGAGATGCTCGCCCAGGTAAGCGTAGCCGGGTTCAGAATACTCGCTCATGGCATGGTTGCCATGGACGATGAGCACGAGGGGAAATGGCCCCTCGCCTTCGGGATACCAGACCAGGCCGTTGAGCGGCAATTGGTGGAAGTCGAAGCCCCAGTACCAGTCGAAATAGGCGCTGACCAGGCTGTTGTAACCACTGAATAGGCGCGATCCATCTACGGCCGGCGTGATGAGGGTGGCGGCGGGGCCATATTCGGGACGACGGCCGTCGCGGCCACTGCCGTAGCGGCCACTGCCGTAGCTGAGCGTTTGTACAGCGTAAGGGCCAGGCTGACCGGGGTCGGCCAGAGGGAGGGCCAGAGAGGGGGGCGTCGCCGGCAGCGCGGCCACGTAGTCACTAAATCCGGGATTGAACACCCAAACAGCGAAGACCAGAATCAGCAGCGCCGGGACGCCGATGAGGGCGAATTGGGCCGGGCGGGAACGGCCGTTCATGCGTGCCAGGGCGACCATCATCCCAGTGAGTCCCGCCAGCCCAATAGCGATTTCCCCGGCCACTGGCAGGAGGATAGACTGAAAAAAGCTGTCCGGCCAGAGCATATCCCCGGCAATGTAGATGAACGCGCCGAAAATCCGGCCAACTGGCACGGGTGGGATCGTTTGCAGCGCTCGCGTGCCCCAGGCAAAGTGGGTCAGGCGGCACAAGAGGCCCAACACCTTCCACAAGAGAATCGCCAGCCCTTCTCCAGCAAAGACAATAGCAAAGCCGAGGAACCCCATCACCGCCGCGCCGATTACGCGGGGCACGCCCAGGGAAACTTCCAGCCCCATCAGGGCGGAGACGACAATGGCCGCGGCCAGAACGCCGTTGGCAAAACCACGCAGCGCGATCAGCCAGGGGGATGGTTGAAGGGGAACGGCCGTTTCCGCCTCGGTTTCTATCCTTTCAGTCCAAGGATTGGTTGTTGTACTCATACAAGACTCGCCTCCTGCCCGTACCCAAAATTATGAATCTGAATAACCATAAGAATCAACGCCTCGGCCGTTAGTTAAGCGTCACGGACCCCAGGGAGATGTGAATCGTCATATCCACGCGGTCTGGCGTGGTTTCATATCCGGCCGTTTGCCAGACATTTTCCTGGCCATCCACCCGGCGCAGCCGGTCGTTGTTGGCGCTGAAGCTGCCCAAGTCGCGATCCAGTTGCACGCGGAGCGCTGTGTCAGAGGGCAGGTGCAGAGTGACGGCCCCGGCATTCACCGCCAGGTTGATGGTGTGACGGCCGTTTCCCGGCAGTGTGATCTCGGTCGTGGCCGCGTTGGTGGCCAGGTCGGCGTTGTAATCGCCGCCGGGCAGCAGCAGTTCCACGTCGCCGGCATTGGCCGCCAGCGTCAGCGACTCGAGCTGCAAATCGCGCAGATCTAACTGCGAACGACCGGCAACCAATTCCACTGTCATAGTCGCCGGGACATCCCCGTTCAACCCTAGCTGCCAGCGGTTGCTCTCGCCATATTGCTGCCAGTAATCGGGCAGAAAGACCCATTCCTCGCTCTGGTTCTGTGGCCCCAGTCTGACGAACGCCTGGCTGCCGGTGACGCGGGCGTCAAACAGGTAATCATCCTGATAGGTGATGGTCCCGGCGATCAGATCGCTGCTGTCTGCCAGCGCGGACAGATCCGCGCCGGGCGGGCCGATGACCATGTCGTAAACGGCCGTTTCCACGTCGGCTGCGCCGAACTGAATCGGTTCTGTCTGCCAGTCGCCAATTCCCAGCCGGTTGCTGAAGGGCGTTCCGCCCAGACCATGGAGCAGCACAAAGCCAAATAACAGTACTGCTGCCAAAGCGATGCCACCACTCAACAGGGAGGCATACGGCCGTGGCGCTTGTAAAGCCAGCACATTCAGCCCCAAGAAGATGAGCAGCAGCGGCCACAAACGCAGCACATCCAGCCAATACAAATCGGTTACCCGGTTGTGGCGGCTAAACAGGAAGAACAGGCCAATGGCAATGAGCACAATCGGCCCAAACAAAGAGGTGTACCGTTGTTCACGGTGTGATAGATGTGACATCATTTCCTCCTACGCTTCGTGCCAGCCGCGGCGCACATTGCGCAGCAGCAAGAAAATGCCTAACGCAATGAGCAGCAGCGACAGGCCATAACGGCCGAGCCCGAACCCGTTGACACCGATGATCAGTTCAAAGAAAACGGCCGTTACCACAAAGAT
>CALFEW010000143.1 GCA_937958365.1 uncultured Chloroflexota bacterium
CGGTAATGCTTGGCATTGAATGTACAAAGCGTTGCGGACAAACCGGTAGCACAAGGAAACTAGATCAGATGAAAGGTAACACATTTGGGACATCAGACTTCGCCCCGGCTAGCCTCTCAAAAACGACAGCCAAAACAGCAGGTGAAAATCGAAGGCAAGCTGCTTAACGGCCGCCTTCATCACCACGCGCCGTTTAGCATATTCAGGACGCCGCAGGATTTTCATCCATTGGTTGTCGTCCAACTCAAGCAGTTCGAGTTGGGGAGATACAAAGAGCGACTGATAGAATTTCGGGTGCGAAATATTGGCTATTTGAGAGGAACTGCGGTCAAATCGGCAGCGATAACGAGCCAGCGGCGTTTGTTGATATTCGACATGTAGACGATCTTGATAAAACCAAACAGCCACCCGACGGCGAGTAAGTCCACGTTCAGCGTAAATATAAAACCGCTGAATGCTGACATAGCCATGGCGATTGACGACACGCGAGAATTGCAGATGACGGAAAACGCGCTGTAGCCGCTGTGGTTCCACAGCATGGCCTAGCCTTCCACCCAAGACTGCAACAGGGGTGAGACAATCATCCGTCCGGTTTCGGTGCGCCCAGTGGCGAGTTGTATTAAACAACTGAATAAAAGCCGCGTGTTGGTCTTGAATCTCGGTAAAGGTTTCAGATTGAATGAATTTCGCATCAGCCAAGCGTCGCTGGACATTGAATTGAGATTCGATGAGATTCTGCCATGCTTGACCTGATTCAATAGGACAAGGCTGAATATCCAACCCTTCGAATACACGCATAAATGCTTCAGCGGTAAAAACAGAAGCATTGTCGGAAACGATCCCCCAGGGCAAACCATAATCGCCAAAGGCTGCGTGCAACAGCTGCAAAATAGCCAGTTCATCTTGATAGCGCGAAGCCATTCCCGCCAAAATAGTGCGTGAAACACCTTCAATGATACAGATACTGTAGACCCACTTCCCTTCAAATTTGACGAGGTAGCGAATGTCAATGAACCAGTACTGGTGATGATAAAGCGGTTTGTAGGGCAACTCGGCCGGTTCTTTCTCAACGGAAATAGTATCTTGCTCAAGTGGGTGAGGCGCGCTGCGCCAGAGGCGATTATGCGCCATGGCCCGGCCAACAGTCCCCTCGCTGGGCATATCTTCTCCCAGTTGCTGTTCCAGAATACCGTGCAAACGAAAGCGGCCGGCGTCGGGATAGTCGAGTTGAGCGCGGAATACTTGATCCATAAAAGGAAGCGTCATTTGATTATCTGGATGATTGGCAGGACGAGTGCGTTTATCTTCGAGACCGGCAAAGTCGTCTTCCTCGAACGCCTGGACGAGGGCTGTCACGTGTTTACGCGATACCTTGAGCAGGCCAGCAATGCTTTTCACGTTCCAGCCTTCATAAAACATGCGCACAACAGTCCAGCGTGCCTCATACGCATCCTCGAAGTCATGAAAGTGAACCAGCTTCAATTCTAGTTGAACTGTAACTGGATGACGTTCCAGAAACCGTTTCACCTTATGATGATTGGTTTGGTAGCCGAACTTGGCGCCGATAATGCGCACGATCTCACGGTAATGGATGGGTGGATACAGATGCTTCAGATAGAGAATGTGTCTGGCGACTGGTTCTGGATAGCCGATTTCTTTTTGCTTCGCCAAGTTTGAACGCTTGTCTACCAATCCCAACATCCCTTCGGTGACAAACTGCTTGGCTTTCTCCCTGACGGTTGTGCGCGGTATTTCTGTTTCATCGCTGCGGTTAGCCACCGGTTGTGAGAATAAGACAACGGGCCGGATCACTTCATAGTCGAACTGGATAGGGTCTGTGAAGCGCAGATGTAATTGGGAAAAGGGTTCTTCTGACGGCATTTGCTTTCTCCGTTTCATCGGCCACAGCACTACTCTGGCCTTGGGGAAAAGCAACGCTGTCACCAGGTCGAGGGGATAAAGCCACATGAAATGCGGCAGGTAAAAAAGTCAGTCGAAATTCACGAGGTTGATTGAGTAAGCGAACAGCATCCGGTTTATTTGCGGTCGTTCATATAGGCAATCGCCTGGTCAAAAGCAGGTTTCAACTCTACGGGGATCATGTCCGGCCAGTAACGGCCGCGTTGGTACACTAACATGTCCCCCACAGTTACCAACCAGGTTTTGCCAGACTTGCGCCCGCGCAAAGCACCACGCCGACAGGCATCACTGACGGCATTCCGTGAGAGTCCCCATATCTGGGCTGCTTCTTGCGCTGTCATAACGGCCATGAGGCAGTCAGAATCGTCATTGTTGTGCATTAGCACAGTTTAGCATTTTTACAGCAAAAATAAAACCTCAAATATATCTGCTAAAGGCGATGGACTAACGGTGGGGTAGGGCGACATGCCTTTTTACAACGCGGTGAGATGCGCCAAGTTCCAAAAGTTATTCGATTTTGCTCGGAATCCCACGGGTTTGCTGCTTAAAATGACTTAGAAACGCGACTATTCTTGGGTTCTGGCTGTGGCGAAGTCTGATGTCCCAAATGTGTTACCTTTCATGTGATCGGGTATCTACGGAGATTTCTAGAAGCTCCCCGATTTATTGGTCACAGGCTGATAT
>CALFEW010000144.1 GCA_937958365.1 uncultured Chloroflexota bacterium
ATTTGCTCACTTTGTCACGCCAGATGGTGTTGGTGTGCAAATTGGTTCATCCGTTGAATGTCACCCGGAAAATTGTGATTTTGGTCCCGGAATATGCGGAACGAGAAACCGGTTTTATTCGCTGGGTGCGGGTCGTCAGAAACCTGTCGCGGCAAGTGGGCGCGGGTATTGAGTTTTGGGGTGCGCCGTTGACGCTGCAACACGTAACGGCCGTGCTGGACGGCAGCAAACCGGCGGTGGATGCTTCTTATCATCACTTTACTGATTGGGACAACTGCCTGAGCATTTTGCAGGAAGTGACCGACGAAGACCTTTTGCTGGTGATCAGCGCCCGTGGCAGCACACTGTCCCATCACAAATACCACGACATCATCCCCCAAAAATTAGCCAAAGAGCATCAGTCGGCCAGCTTTATTCTTGTGTACCCGGAGCAAAACGCCATTGACCCGGCCACCGGCAAACGGCCGCAAGGGCAAAACCTGGACTATTTAACGGCGTGAGTCTGGCAGGTAATGGGCGGCGATCTGGCGGGCCAGGGTGTGGGCAGCCATCTCCTGGCCGTCGGGTTCGTTGCGGTTGAGCAGGACGATGACGGTGAGGGCTTCTTGTGGGAAGCGCTCGACGGCCGTTCTGAACCCCGTCGTGCTGCCAAAGTGCCAGTGGCATACCCGGCCCTGTACCGGCTCGATGAACCAGCCATACCCGTAGGCGAGACGGCCGTTTTCCACCCAGACGTGCGGCGTCCAGGCAGCCACGCGAGAGTCGGCGCGCAACAACTGGTTTGTGTAAAGGGCCTGATCCCAACGAAATAAGTCTTCAACGGAAGCGTAAATGCCGCCATCGCCTAAGACGGAACTGGTGAGGTTTTGGTCGCGCCGGGTGAAACCGTTGGCGGTGGCGTGGTAGCCGAAAGCGCGGTGGGCCACCTGGGAAACGCCCGCCTGAAAGGCGACGGCGCCGGTCATGCCCAATGGCTGGAAGATGTGGCGCGCCAGAAAATCGGCGAAGGAGCAACCGGAGACGCGCTCCACAATCAGGGCCAGCAGGGCATAGCCGGAGTTGCTGTAGCGGAAGGCGGAGCCGGGTGGGAAGTAACCGACCGTTGACGTTTGCAGCAGCGCCAGCACGTCCCGGTCTTGCAGTGGGGTTTGGGTAGTCGGCGGGATGAGGTCTTCGTAGTCGGGCAGGCCGGCGGTGTGGGTGAGCAGGTGGTGGATGGTGATGGCACGGCCGTAGGCCGGGAAGCCGGGGAAGAAGCACGGCAGGGTGTCGGTGTAGTTGAGCTGGTTGCGTTGGGCCAGCAGCATTACGGCCGTTGCCGTAAACTGCTTGCTTACCGAAGCCAGCCGGTAGTTGGTGGTTGTGATTGTGGCGGCGCTTGTTTCCAGATCGGCCAGCCCGCAGGCTTGTTGGTAAACAACCTGGCCGCGCCAGGCGACCAGGACAGAGGCTCCGGGTACGTCTGGCGCGGCATACGGCCGTAACAAAGCGTCAACGGCCGTCTTCTTCATAGGTCAACACCCCGCTGAGGCTCCGTTGCAGCAGCTCGTCGGCTTGCATCGCGCCCAACATCTGAATGACGCGGGCCACCACGCCCGTCCAGCCGGTCTGATGGCTGGCTCCCAGGCCGGCGCCGTTGTCGCCGTGGAAGTATTCGTAAAAGAGCAGATGGTCGCGCCAGTGCGGGTCGTTTTGGAATTTTTCGGTGCCGCCATAAACCGGGCGACGGCCGTTGTTATCCCTGGCAAACAGGCGCGTTAACCGGTTGCCTACTTCCTTCGCCGCCTCATACAACGTCACCCACTGCCCGGAACCGACCGGGCATTCTACTTTGAAGTCGTCGCCGTAGTAGGTGTATAGCTGGAGTAAAGCGCGCAGCAGCAAGATGTTTACCGGCATCCAGATGGGGCCGCGCCAGTTGGAATTGCCGCCAAACATGCCGGTGTCTGATTCGGCGGGCAGGTAGGAGACGCGGTATTCCTGGCCGTTGACGTGGAAGATGTAGGGGTATGCCTCATGGTAGCGCGAGAGCGAACGGATGCCATAAGGACTGAGGAACTCTTTTTCTGAGAGCATGTATTCCAGGATGCGGCGCAGCTTTTTCTCGTTGAGGATGGAGAGCAGGCGACGGCCGTTCAGTCCCAGTGTGCCCGGCATGGTGATGTTGGCGGCTAATTCTGACCGGTGTTCCAGGAAGCGACGGGCGCGTACCAGCAGGTCGGGAACCAGTTCCAGCGTTTCCGGTTCGATGACGGTGGTGGCGCACAGCGAGAGCAGCCCCACCATCGAACGCACCTTCAGGCGTACGGCCGTGCCGTCCGGGAAGCGCAGCACATCGTAAAAGAAGCCGTCTGCCTCGTCCCACATCTCGTCCTGATGCTCGCCAACCCGGTCCATCGCCGCGGCAATCCACATGAAATGCTCGAAGAATTTAGACGCCATCGCGCCATAGACGGCCGGATCGGTCGGAGCCAGTTCCAGGGCAATCTCCAGCATGTTCTGGCAGTAAAAGGCCATCCAGGCCGTGCCGTCTGCCTGGTCCAGATAGCCGCCCGTTGGCAGCGCCGAGCTGCGATCAAAGACGCCGATGTTGTCCAGCCCCAGAAAGCCGCCCTCGAACACATTCCGCCCTTCGCGGTCTTTGCGGTTGAGCCACCAGGTAAAGTTGACCAATAATTTTTGGAAGGCGTGCGTTAGAAATTCCGTGTCGCCACGGCCGTGCAGTTCCTTATCAATGCGAAAGACAAAAAGCGTCGCCCAGGCATGAACCGGCGGATTCACGTCGCCGAAGTTCCATTCGTAGGCCGGAATCTGGCC
Organism: uncultured Chloroflexota bacterium; assembly: GCA_937958365.1. GTDB lineage: Bacteria > Chloroflexota > Anaerolineae > Promineifilales > Promineifilaceae > Leptovillus. The sequence goes on from CALFEW010000144.1 coordinate 2,818, forward strand.
GTTGGGGTGCAGGTAAAGATCGCGCAGGAGCAAATCTAGCTGGTTTTTGGCGAAGTCCGGGTCTACCATCACCAGAGCCAGATTGTGGAAGGCCAGGTCCCAGGCGGCATACCAGGGATATTCCCATTTGTCGGGCATGGAGATGATGTCGTCGTTGATCATGTGGAACCATTGGCGGTTGCGCACGCCCTTGCGCGAGCCGCTGTCCATTGGATGCGCGCCGTGTTCTTCCAGCCAGCGGTCTACGTTGTAGTAATAGTACTGCTTGGTCCACAACATCCCGGCCAATGATTGCCGCAGGATATTGGCGGCGTCGGCGTCCACGCTGTCCGGGGTGATGCTGGCGTAAAAGGCGTCGGCTTCTTGCAGGCGCTCGGCCAGCAGGCTGTGGCAATGGCTGCCGAAGGGGGCGCTATTGGGGTCGGCGGGGGGTAGATTGGTGGGCACGGCCGTTGTCAGGCGCAGGTAGATGGTGTGCTGTGCGCCGGGGGCGACGGTGATCTGGTAATGGGCGGCGGCTTTGGTCCCGGTATTGGCAGGATTGACGGCCGTTTTCTCGCCATCAACCACGTAACGATGAAAGGCGTCTTTGACGTAAGGGCTGTCATTTTCCGCGCCAAAGATACGTCGTTGGTTGGTTTCGTTCTGGGTGAACAGCAGGGCAGGGTCGCCATCGGCGTATAAACACAACTCGCCCAACTCTGGATGATAAGCATGGATAGCCGGCGCGCCGGCCGGGCCGTCCACCCGCCGCAGTTCCGGCTTTGCCGATTCCTTGCCCCAAGACCAGGTATTACGAAACCAGAGGGTGGGCAGCAGGTGCAATACGGCCGTTTCCGGCCCCCGGTTCACGGCCGTGATGGCGATCAGCACATCTTCCGGCCCTTCTTTGGCGTATTCGACAAACACGTCCCAGTAGCGGTCGTCATCGAAGACGCCGGTGTCCAGCAGTTCATACTCCATCTCTGTGCGTGAGCGCTGGCTGTTGGTTTGCACCAGGTCTTCATAGGGGAACGGCCGTTGCGGGTACTTGTATAAATACTTCATGTAGGCGTGAGTCGGCGTGCTGTCCAGGTAGAAGTAATACTCCTTCACGTCTTCGCCGTGATTGCCTTCGCTGTTGGTCAGGCCAAATAGACGCTCTTTCAGGATGGGATCACGGCCGTTCCACAACGCCAACGCAAAACATAGACGCTGCTTCTCATCGGAGATGCCCGCCAGCCCGTCCTCGCCCCAGCGATACGCCCGCGACCGGGCCTGATCGTGACTAAAATAGCCCCAGGCGTCACCCGATTCGCTGTAATCCTCGCGCACCGTCCCCCACTGTCGTTCGCTCAGATATGGCCCCCAAAGCTTCCAGGGTGCTTGCCCATCTTTAGCCGCCAACAAACGCAATCTTTCCGGGTTCGTCACTGCTCAGTTCTCCTATTTGATTTTATGCTCAACTATGATGGTTACGCCCAACACAAGTGGCGCAACTATAGCATAAGATGGATTTTTCTGGCGAATAGATGACCACACGAAAGTCAAAGCCTCATGGCAGATTGCCCCATTTCGCCTGCCGCTCTAGCAGTCCGACAATGTTCTTTTGACGGATGTAGCCGGGGTATCCTTACCCCGCTCCGTCAGGCGCGATA
>CALFEW010000145.1 GCA_937958365.1 uncultured Chloroflexota bacterium
TCTGATTGAGCAATTGCTGGGCATGGGATGTGTAGTGAAGGACATCAACGTCGGATTGCTGGATTTTCTCTCAGATAGAAACGGCCGTGACGTTTACCTCTGCTGGCGTTATGGCGAGCAGGAAGTCTCTTTTTACCACGATTTACACGAAGGCTTTAACGGCCGTCACCCCGTTTAATCAACATCAAGACGATAACTGGCAAAAAAAACGGCCGTTGCGGCAAAGGCAACGGCCGTTTTACATTTACGCTCAAAAAAACCGGCGCTACCGACCAGACATCGGCACGTAATCCCGTGTATCTTCACCCAAATAAATCTGGCGCGGACGAGCGATCTTTTGCTCGTCGTCGCCTAACATTTCCTGCCACTGCGCCAGCCAACCCACCGTCCGCGGAATAGCAAACAACACCGGGAACATGGAAATCGGGAAGCGCATCGCCTGGTAAATGATGCCCGAATAGAAGTCAACATTCGGGTACAGATTCCGCTCCACAAAATACTCGTCTTCCAGCGCAATCCGCTCCAGCTCCAGAGCAATGTCCAGAAGCGGATTCTTGCCGGTTACCTCGAACACCTGTTCGGCAACCTGCTTGATGATACGGGCGCGTGGGTCGTAATTCTTGTAAACGCGATGCCCAAAACCCATCAGCAACCGCTCGCGGTTCTTCACACCCTTCACAAAGTCCGGTACATTCTTAAGGTCCCCAATGTCCAGCAGCATTCGCAAAACTGCCTCATTGGCGCCACCATGAAGCGGACCATACAAAGCCGCCGCCGCCCCGGCCATGGACGTATAGGGGTCCGTGTGGCTGGAGCCAATGATACGCATTGCTGCCGTGCCGCAATTTTGTTCGTGGTCGGCGTGCAGAATAAACAGCACATCTAAAGCCCGCGCCAAAATCGGATTTGGCTCATATTTCACCTGGGTCATCTTATCGAGCATGTTCAAAAAGTTACCTGTGTAACTCAGCTCGTTGTCTGGATAGACATAGGGCAGGCCGCGCATATGCCGGTAAGAAAAAGCGGCTACGGTAGGTACCTTAGCAATCAAGCGCATAATCTGGATCAGGCGATTGTGCGAGTCACGAATGTTACGCCCCTCCGGATAAAAAGTGGACATGGCCGAGATTGTCGCAATAAACATGCCCATTGGGTGCGCATCATACCGGAAATGCTGCATAAACCGTTTGATGTTTTCATGCACAAAGGTGTGGTACAAAATTTCATGTTCCCACTCTTGATAAGCTTCTTTGGTGGGCAATTCACCGTACAAAATGAGATAGGCAACCTCTAAATAATTGGAATGCTCGGCCAGTTGCTCAATTGGATACCCCCGGTAGCGCAGAATTCCTTTGGCCCCATCAATATAAGTGATGGTGCTTTTGGTGGAAGCGGTGTTTTTGAATGCCGGATCATAGCTCATCATCCCGAAATCATCGGGATTGACCCTGATCTGGCGCAGGTCTATGGCATTGATGGTGTCATGGGTGATAGGAATTTCATAAGCCCGACCGGTTCGATTATCGGTAATAGTTAAGGTGTCTTTTGTCATATCTATTGCCTCCAATAACTGCTTAAAGGGTTCAAATGGGTTGATAGGATTGGTTCACTCACAGATGAGAGTGACGTAGAAAATGGGAAAACATGGCTCCATTATATCTTTATTTTGTGCTTCAGGCATTGACAATTACGCCGTTCTACGGAGAGGACATCATGTGGGTGATATAATGACTGACGGCAAAATGAATGATGGAGCGAATCATGACTGAAAACATATTGGAAGAAGCCATCCGCACGCTGCTGCAAGCTGTTGGCGAAGACCCGGAACGGCCCGGTTTACGCCGCACACCTGCCCGCGTGGCCCAAATGTATGACGAGATTCTGGCCGGTTATCGGGTGGATCCGGCGGAATTAACGGCCGTTTCCCTCTACAACGACGCCTATGACGAGATGATTATCGTCAAAGACATCGAATTCTTCAGCATGTGCGAACATCACCTGCTGCCCTTTTTTGGCCGCGCCCACGTGGCCTATGTGCCCCAAAACAAAATCATCGGCCTGTCCAACGTGCCGCGCATTGTAGATATGTTTGCCCGGCGGCTGCAATTACAGGAGCGCATGACGCAGCAAATAGCGCAGACCTTAGCCGATATTTTAGAACCTCAGGGATTGGGGGTGATTGTGGAAGGCGCGCACCTGTGCGCCATGATGCGGGGCGTTCAGAAAGAGCAGTATCGATTGATGACCAGCGACATGCTCGGCTCTTTCAAAACCAACCCGGCCACGCGCCAGGAATTCTTGACTTTACTCAAGGC
>CALFEW010000146.1 GCA_937958365.1 uncultured Chloroflexota bacterium
GGCCATTCGCCGCATTTCAGTCGAGCGCGGGCATGATCCACGCCGGTTTACGCTGGTGGCCTTTGGCGGCGCGGGGCCGCTGCACGCCTGTGAATTGGCGGCCTCGCTGCAAATTCCGCGCGTGTTGATTCCCGGCGTGCCCGGTGTGTTGTCGGCGCTGGGCATGTTGGCGGCCGCCCCGGCGCGGGATTATTCGCAGACGGTGATGGTCGCATGGGGAGATTGGGAGTCGGGGGCCGACGAGTGGCTGGCGGCGCGATTTGCGCCCCTGGCGGCGCGGGCGCTGGCGGAAATGGCGGCGGAGGGATTTGGGCCTACGGTAGGGGAAGAAACGGCCGTTACCCTTCAGCACAGCCTGGATATGCGCTACGTTGGTCAGTCCCATGAACTGACGGTGGCTTTGCCGGATGCGACGGCTGACCCGATGGCGCTGTTTCATGCGGCCCATGAGGCACGATATGGCTATCGGCAGGCCGGGGCGGCGGTGGAGATTGTGACGGTGCGGGTAACGGCCGTTGTGCCCATCACCCCGCCGCAATTACCGGCGACGCCACCGGGCGCAGCCGACCCTGCGCCCGCCTTTCTTGGCCGGAAACCGGTCTGGTTTGGGGGTCAGCCACAGTCGGCCAGTCTGTATGACCGCGACAAATTGCGGCCCGGCCACCAATTCAGCGGCCCGGCCATCGTATTTCAGTATGACACGACAACGGTGATACCGCCTGGGTGGGAAACGGCCGTAGACGCCGCCGGCAACCTCATCGCCACCAAATAAAAAAGTGCGCCTTTTGGGCGCACTTTCCACAATCAACTATCAACTCCCAACGATTAACTTTCTTCTTCCCGGTCTTTCTTCGCGTGGGCCACAATTTGTTCTTGCAGGTTGGCGGGGACACGGCCGTAATTGGAAAATTCCATGCTGTACACCCCACGTCCCTGGGTCATGGAACGCAAATCAGAGGCATAGGTCAGCACTTCGGCCAGCGGTACTTCAAACTGCACCACGCTCTTTGTGCCTTCCTGATCAATGCCCAGCACGCGCGCCCGGCGTGTATTCATGTCGCCCATGATGTCGCCCATATAATCGGCAGGTACGGTGACGGTGACTTTGTAGATGGGTTCCAGCAGCACAGGACCGGCGCCCAACATGGCTTTCTTAAAGCATTCACGACCGGCCGTCTGGAAGGCGATTTCTTTCGAGTCTACTGGATGTTCCTTGCCGTCATACACGATGGCTTTGACGCCCACCACGTGGAAACCGGCGGTCGGACCAGATTCCAGCGCCTGACGGCAGCCTTTTTCGGTGGCCGCGACAAAGGGGGCAGAGATGGACCCGCCAAAGATTTCCGATGTGAATTCGAATTCGGCGTCGTCGTCGAGGGATTCCAGGCGGATGAAGACACGGCCGTATTGCCCGGCGCCACCCGTCTGTTTCTTGTGCGTATACTCAGCCGAATTTGTTTTGGTGATGGTTTCGCGGTAAGGCACCTTCGGCACGGAGGTGGTCAGGTTGACGCCAAATTTGGAGTGCGCTTTTTTGACGGCAATATCCAGGTGGGTGACGCCCATGCCAGACAGAATCGTTTCGTGAGTTGCCGTCTCGGTGTGCCAGACCAGCGTCATGTCTTCACCCGTCAGGCGGTTCAGCGATTGGCTGAGCTTGGCGACGTCCGATTGTGATTTGGGATGGATGGCTACGGAAGCAATGGGGGATGGCTGCTTGATGGGCGGCAGGCTAAGGGCATGGCTGCGGTCGCAAAGCGTTTCATTGGTGCCAGCATCGCCCAGTTTTACCACTTCGCCGATGTCGCCGCTGTGGAGCCGGGGAACGGCCGTTGTCTCTTTACCTGTCACCACATGCAGCGTGCCCACACGTACCTCAGACTCCAACCGAAACGCCCATACCCGCGAATCAGATTCCAAAATACCGCCAAACACCCGAATATAACTGGCTTTGCCATACGGGTCTTCGCGTGTTTTAAAGATAAAGGCGGCCAATGGGGAGGTGTCTTTGACTTCGTGCGTTACCTCGACGCCGGCGGAATTTGTCGCCGTAAAACTCTTTTCGTCGGGTGCAGGGGTAAAAGCAGCCAGGGTTTCAAAAATTGGCTCCACCGCAATGCCCGGCTCCGGTGCGGCGTAAATAATTGGTGTTACCAGCCCTTGTGCCATCGCCCCTTTTAAGCCGACGATGATCTCTTCGTTGCTCAGGTTTTCTTCCTCGAAATACTTCTCCATCAAAGTATCGTCGCCTTCGGCGGCGGCTTCGATCAGGGCCATGCGGGCTTCTTCAGCCTCGTCGGCCAGGTTGGCCGGAATAGGAGCAACCGTGCTTTTGTCACCCAGTCGGGCTTCCATCTTTATCAGGTCAATGATCCCTTTAAATTCTGGACCTTCGCCGATGGGCAACTGCAAATTGACAAAATTGCCCTCAAGATTGGCGTTGATGCTTTCCAACACGCGCGCTACGCGGACATTTTCGCGGTCCATTTTGCTGACCAGCACGATTTGGGGCAAATTCCGTGTGTGGGCAGCCTGGCTAACAATCTCAGTTCCTACTTCCACGCCGGCCACAGCTTCTACCACAACCAGAGCGCCATCTACAACCGACAGGGCGCTGTTGACTTCGCCGATGAAGTCCATATAACCGGGCGTATCTAACAGGTTGAGCTTCTTGCCTTTGAATTCGATGGGGGCCAGGGCGGTGGATATGGAACTGTTTCTGGCAACTTCTTCTTCTTCAAAATCCATGGCGGCCGTACCGGCTTGCACACTTCCCAGGCGGGTCGTTACCCCGGTGTTAAATAGGATACGTTCAACTAAAGTCGTTTTTCCCGATCCATTGTGGCCGACTAAAGCAATGTTTCGGATTTGGCTGGTCTGATACTCTTTCATTAGTAAGGAAACCTCTTGGGATTAGGAATTTGATAGTGCTGTACTTGTGCAAATTGCCTTTCTTTGGGAATGCTGTCCCGTTTTTGCGGATGCGCCACCTGATTAAAGGCGATACGCTATTTTAATCAGAATCAGGGCATTGCCCTTTCCCCAGGCAAATGACTACCTGACGAATTGCTCCAAATATCACTTCTTAACATAGCATGATAAGGGGATAGTTCCGTCGCGGTTAGCCGGTAGATTATACTTTTCTTTAGACAGTTGTCAAAACGGCTGAAGTGTGCAACGCGCTATTAAAGCTTGCGTAATGTGATGTGAATGAACCGCAGGAGGTTGACTATCATGTCTGAAGATTGGAAAGAAAAACAGGGAAAATCCACCGGAAATGATCTTAATGAAGAGGCCGGGTCCGTGAACCAGGAGAGCAAACATCGCCATAATCCATCGTTGTTTGGGCCGATTGTGTTGATTGCTATTGGTGTGGTCTTTTTGCTTCACAACCTGGGTTTGCTGCCGGATTTTAGCTTGAACTGGCTGGCTGCAATGCAACTCTGGCCGCTGCTGCTTATTTTGATTGGGGTGAATATCGTGGTTCGGCAAGCGCCACGGCCGTATGGCGGTATGTTGAGCGCGCTGGTTGGTTTGCTGGCTGTGGGCATCTTTGGTTACGTTTTGCTGTTTAGCGAAGACAATGCCATGTTGTCCGGTTTAGGCTTCCGTACCAGCCCGACCGACGTGCAAACGGAGCAAATTTCCTTTGCTGCCAACGATTTACAGTCGGCCGACGTGGAGCTGGATTTCGGGGCGGCCGGCGTGAATGTGTCGGCTTTGGAAGATAGCGCCAACTTGATCGAGGGCCAGGTCAGTTATGTGGGCGACCTGACGTTTAATACCAGCCAGAGCGGTTCGCGCGCGAGTGTGTTTTTGAGCGAAGACAACGCCGGTCTCTGGTGGCTGAATCCGACAAACTGGACGACGAATGGCCTGGAGAAATGGCAAATTGGCTTGAATTCACGTGTGCCGCTGGATTTGATTTTGGACGTGGGCGCAGGCGCGGCTCATTTCGACCTGAGCGAGTTGACTTTGCAGCTCCTCAATGTGGATGGTGGGGCGGGCAGCATGGAAATGGTCTTGCCCGACGGTGAGTATGACGTGACGGTGGACGTGGGTGCAGGCTCAACGCGCATGACTCTGGCGGAGAACGGCCGTCAACAAATTGAAATTGATGGCGGCGCCGGCAGCCTGACGCTGTACCTGCCGCCCAATCGCGAAGCGCGGATCACCGTGGAGGACGGCGCAGGCAGTTTTAACATAGACGGCAGCCGGTTTTCACAGGTGAGCGGGCGCGACGATGATGACGGCGTGTGGGAAACGGCCGGTTATGAGCGTGCGTCGGACGTGTTGGACCTGACGATTGACATCAGCGCCGGCAGTGTGACGGTCACTGAGCCTTAAAGAACGAATCGTCTTGGGGATTTCGCGGGGCATAGCTTTTCAGAAAAACATTTTCGTTGGTAGGGGCGACCCTTGTGGTCGCCCTCTGGCGGATGGGCGGGCACAAGGCCCGCCCCTACCTAAAATCACTTTCTGAATGTCTATAGCAGGTGGCGGCGCCACCCGTTACCCCCTCGCCAGTGTTTTCATGTGGGCCAGAATAGCGGCAATGCCGTTCAGTCGCTGCCCGCTGAGCACGCTTTGCAGGCCCATGTCCAGGTAAAATTCGTTGGGTACGGCCGTTACCTCAGCCGTGGTCGTATTGTCTAGCCCTTCTTGCAGCACAGCAGCAAAACCGCGCACGGTAGGGGATTCCGGGGGGATGTCGAAGTGAAAGTGGAGACGGCCGTTTTCCCTCTGCGCATAGACAAACACCGGCGTCATACACTCATGCACCTGATCCAGACTATCTCTCTGCTCATGGAGCCACGTCGGGAGCGGCGGCAGCTTTTCGGCAAATTCTAGCAGGTATTCCAGTTTTTCCTCGCCTACACAAGCCGCAAAGTCCTCCACGATCTCTTGCAGGCGAACCGGTAGTCCGTTCATGTTTCGTTACCTCGCATGGTTTCATCAAATAATTCAACCCATTGTATGGAAAACAAAACGTCCTGGCACGGATATTGGCAAAAAACTCATGTTGCGTGGCCCAGTTTAAAACGAAAAACCGGACGGGGGGAATGTCCGGTTTTCGCCAAGGGAAAGGATGTTCCTGTAAAGAGGAAGAAGAGAAAGAAACTACAGCTAAGAGGATTTTTCCAACTCAACCAATCATAACTGTGACAGATTAACAGTTGTTTAACTGTTTGTTACCGGTTTGCTAAGGATTCGGTAGATTAAAGATTATAATGACCCCAAAAACTGGACCCCATGTTAAGGAGAAACGTATGTGCGAAAATGAGCATTCAGAACGTCCGTTCACCCTTAAATTAGCTCCGTCAGGCGCGATAAAAAATCGCGGCTACTAACTTCTAAAATCGAAGCGGTGTGTGTTCTCGATTTCCAGCACGAAGTCCGCGCCAAAGGCCAGGGAGGGGGTGAGCGCGCCGTTGGGTTGATGGCGCAGCGTATTTTCTACGGCCAGGATGCCGGCAACGGCCGTGAGCCGGTAAGCCTCCAACGTCTCCAACCATGCTTCCCGTTTGTTACCCGCATCGTCGCTGGCGCAGGCCCAGATGTAACTGCGCGCCCGTTGCCGCAGCGCTTCATCCGGGCCGTGAATGGTCCAACTGATGAGTTTGCGGCCGGCCTGGCGTACCGGACCGATTTTCATCAGGCGCGCGGCCAGCGGCGAAACGAGACTCGCGCCGGGCGGTAGGGAAATCGCCATGTAGGCGGTGACGTTGGGGATGCCGGTGGATAGCTGGGCGGTGGCTAAATCGCCCCAGGGGATGGGCGTTACCTGGCGCGTTTGCCCATCGCTAAAAGTGACCTGTTTGCCGCCTTTGCCGAAAGGGTGGGGGACGAGACGGCCGTTGCGCCGCACCAGACCACCTTGCGGCATGTCGGCCATCATTTCCAGCATCGTTTGCGCCGTGCCGGAACTGGCCCGCGATAAGCCCGCGAAGGCCATTTCCAGATGGGTAGCGCCGGGAAGCTGCGCGGCCACGTAGCTGCCCAGGCAGTCGGTGGGCACAATGTCGAAGCCGACGCCCGAAACGAGGGCGACGCCCTGTTCGCGGGCATGGGCGTCGTAGGAAAGCGTGGTCTCGAAAACGGGGATTTCGCCGGTGATGTCCAGGTAGTGGGTGCGGCCGGCCAGGCAGGCCTGCACCATCGGCTCGCTGGTGTGGATGAAGGGACCGGCGGCGTGAAACACCAGGTCGAAATCGGCGACGATTTGATGCAGTTTGTCGGTATCGTTCAAGTCGAAAGCGACATGGGGCAGGTTGAGTTGTTGGGCGAGAACGGCCGTTTTCCCCTCATCTCGACCGGCCAGAACCGGTTTATGCCCGCGCTTCACCGCTTCCGCCGCCAACAATTGCCCCGTGTAACCATACGCGCCATACAGCAGCCAGTTTGCCATGCCTACTCCTTTTCTACCCTTGCGTGAGATTCTGTCATTTGGTTGAATGCCATTTTACCAGTATGATTCGCCAAACCCAACGATGAGGTCTTATATGGTAAATCTGCGCGCAAAGTTAAGCCCGCTGCGTCTGATTGTTTTGATTGTCGCCCTGGTGGTGATGGCTGTGTCCTGGTGGCAGGTGGGGCAGGCGTCGTCTGGCCTGGTGGTGCGCCACGTGGACCAGGATGAGCTGCCGCTGCGTTTTATCGTCGCCGAGGGCGTGCAGGATGCGCCGGGTGTGGTGATTGCGCATGGCTTTTCCGGTTCACAGCAGTTGATGCTGGCTTATGGCTATACTCTGGCGCACGCCGGTTATGGCGTGGTTTTGCTGGATTTTACCGGGCATGGCGCGAACGCCAGGCCATTTATCGAGGGCGAACCGGCGCTGGACCAAAATTTGGCGGTGGCTACGGCCGTTCTGCAATCGCAGCCGGAAGTCAACGGCGAGCAGTTGGCGCTGCTGGGGCATTCCATGGGCAGCCGGGCGGTGCTGGAGGCTGGCGTTAGCCAGGGCGAATTGTACCGGGCGACCATCGCCATCTCACCGGGCGATGTGGCCGTAGACGCCGACTGGCCGCGCAATTTGCTGCTGATGGCCGGCAGCCTGGAGACGCCGTTTCTGGAAAATGCCCAGGCTGTCCTGGCCCGCGCCGGTGGCCCCAACCCCGACTTTACGCAAGACAAAGCCAGGGCGCTGCTGGTTGTGCCCAACGCCGAACACATCTCGATTTTGTTCCGCTGGCTGAGCCATGACACGGCGCTGGATTGGTTGAACAATGTGTTTGGCGTGCAGCGGGCCAGTACGTATCAGGACACGCGGATGGTGTGGTATGGGCTGCATCTGGCGGCCTGGTTGGCGGCGCTCCTGGCGCTTTCGCCGCTGCTGCCTTCGGCCAAAGCGCGGCGCGGCGCAGACCGGCGACGGCCGTTTTACTGGCTGGGGTTGGTGTTGGGCGTGGCGGTGGGAACGGCCGTGATCTGGCTGCTGGATCAGGTGATTTCGATGGCCTACCTGGGCGGCCTGGCGGTGGGCGGCGCGCTGGGCGCGTGGTTTTTTATCGTGGGACTGGTGTGGCTGCTCAGCGGGTTCCGCGTTTCCAGACCGGCTCTGCGCCAACTGCTGTGGGGTCTTGTTACCTTTGCCTGTTTGTGGCTGGCTTTCGGCCTGATGAGCCAATGGGTCTGGCTGCCCTGGTTCCTTATTCCGGCGCGGTTGCTGCGCTGGCTGCCGTTGGCCGTTGGGTTTGCGCCCTGGCTGCTGGCGGCCGGTTTTGCCATGCAAGGCGCCGGTGGGTTGCGCCGCCTGGGCTGGTGGACCTGGCAATCGGTTATTCTGGTCCCGGCGCTGATTGGGCTGGTTTTTCTGGTCCCCGGTCTGGCGTTTCTGGCGTTGGTGGTGGTGGTTATCCCCGTCATCGTCGGCGTCATGACCATCGTCGGGGCGGCGATTGACGACCCCTGGGCCTACGGCCTGGGCAGCGCCCTCTTTTTTAGCTGGCTGATTCTGACGGTCTTCCCCCTGGCGGGATAGCTGAGAGCCATAGTCAGTCTTCCAAAATCCGAAATCCAAAATCCAAAATCCGAAATCCAAAATGAGTATGCTTTACGCCGACAATCAAAACATCACGGATCCACGCCTGAATCTGGCGTTGGAAGAATATTTACTGCGGCATGTGCCGGTGGAAGAGGCTATTTTGCTCTTTTATGTCAATGAACCATCAGTGATTTTGGGGCGTAACCAAAACACGCTGGAGGAGATTGACCCCGATTACGTAGCCGCGCATGGCGTCCAGGTG
>CALFEW010000147.1 GCA_937958365.1 uncultured Chloroflexota bacterium
GGCATCCCCTATGGCAGTTGGGACGCCCTCAACAATACCGGTTGGTGGCTGCCACAATACGACGACGCCTGCCGGAAAACGCGCGAACTCTTACCGGGTATGCCCGGTTATGAAGAAAACTTCCAGGAGACCCAGCGGCTGCTGGCCGAAAATCTGCCCATGATCCCGCTGTTTATGCGGCTGAAACTGGCCGTCATCCGGCCCACCGTGCGCAATTTTGCCCTGGACCCCACACAGGACTCCGAACTGTGGAATTTATTTGCCCTGGATTTGGGGAATGGTCGGGAAAATTGACCAGACAGGTGAAAATCTTATAATTGCCATCAGGTTCGTGTTTTTAGTCGTCGAGTGGTCGTTTGGTTGGGTAGCCGAGTTGTGGGCTGATTTGTGAGTTCACTGATTTGCAGAGAAAGCAAACTGGCTTGCGGTGATAGAGTAGAAGTTATGACAAACGTCAAAAAAGTAATGGTAGTTGACGATCATTTTGAAATGTTGGAGCTGCTGCGCTCGCTGCTGGAAGTGTCCAACGAAGCGTGCGAGGTGCTGGCTGTGCCATCGGCAGAAGAGGGACTGCTAGAACTGCGCCGCACCCATTTTGATCTGGTAATTACGGATGTGCGTTTGCCGGGGATGAGCGGCTTTGATCTGGTGCGCCGGATTCAGAAATTGAAGCGAGACGTGCCCATCATCATGATTACCGCTTATTCTTCTTCCGAAGGACAGAAAGAAGCGCACAGTCTGGGTGTGTTGCGCTATTTTTCCAAACCGTTGGATACCGACGCGGTGTTGATGGCGGTTCGTCTGGCGTTGCATGGCGAGGTGGTGGTCCCGGAAGCGGTGACCGGGAACTATGAGGTGACGGCGCGCACGGCCGTTTCCGACAACGTGAGCCGACGTTTGCAAACCCTGCGCGCTGACACGGGCGCGACGGGGCTGCTGCTGGCCACCACCGACGGCCAGATAAAGTTTGAAGTTGCCACCAACCGCCGCCTGAATTTTGCCCGGCTGGCCGTGGCTCTGGGGAAAACCATCAAGCAAAGTTTTGCCCTCAGCGAGCACCTGGATGGTGAACAACCCCATACCATTCAATACCACGCCGGGGAAACCATCGAGATTTACTGCGCCAACGTAGGCCAGGATTATTTTCTGGCTATTTTCTTTGACGTGCAGTTGCGGCGCGGGCGCATTGGCACGATTTGGGTGTTTACCCAACGCGCCATCAAGGATTTGGTGGATTTGTTGGCCGTCGGGCAAACGGCCGTTTCCGCCAGCGCACCCATGCCGGCAGCGCCACCGCCACCCGCCCCCAAACCGGCCAGACCGACGCCCCAGCCATTACCCAAGAAACAGCCGGAACCCCAACCCGACCTGGTGCAAAACGAGGACATCCTGGCGATGATGCAGGCGATGCTGGCAGCGCAGGCCGAGGCAGACGGGGATACGGCCGTAGCCGACCAACACCTGAAACTGGACACCGCCGAACTGGAAGACCTCTTTGGCGAAGCCCCGCCCCCTGAGGATGACAAATCCGACCTGGATGCTTTCTGGGACGATCTGTTGAAAGAGTGAAGGGGAATAGTCAATAGCTAATGGTCAATTGTCAATTAGAAGTTGGCTATTGACCATTGACCATTGACAATTTCTTCCGATACGCGGCCTTTTCCAGATAAGCGATGATTTCGCCGGCCACGTTGACGCCGGTAACGGTTTCGATGCCTTGCAGGCCGGGGGAAGAGTTCACTTCCAAAATGAGCGGTCCACGCGCCGAGAGCAGAATGTCTACCCCGGCCACTTTTAGCCCGTGAACCTGGGCGGCGGCTACAGCCAGTTTGACCATTTCTTTGTCTGGCGTGATGGACACGGCCGTTCCCCCCAAATGTAAATTCGCCCGAAACTCCCCTTCACCGCTGGCGCGCCGCTCCATGGCTGCCACACATCGATTGCCCACCACAATCAGGCGCAAATCCTTGCCCCGCGATTCGGCGATGAATTCTTGCACCAGCGCTTCCCGGTTGGCCTGCTGAATGGTTTTCATCACCGCTTCGGCCGTTACCAGATTGTGGGCCAGGATGACCCCTTTGCCCTGCGTGCCGCGCACCAGCTTGATGATCACCGGTGGTCCGCCGACCGATTGAATGGCTGTCAACAATGCTTCCGGTTGGGCCAGAACGGCCGTTTTGGGAATGGGCAGCCCTGCCTGTTCCATCAATTGCAAACTGTGCAGCTTATCCCGCGAGCAGGCAATCGCCGCCGACGTGGCTGTGGTCCACACGCCATGCGCCTCAAACTGGCGCACCACCGCCAGCCCATACTGCGTAATAGACGCGCCAATCCGGGGAATGATGGCTTCCAGCGGCGGTAAGGGCGTGACGGCCCTGGGCGAACCATGCCACTGCCGGCCCCAGGCCGGTAAAATGCCGGTCTTGACGACTCTGATGGGACGGCCGTTGCCCGTGCCCGCCTCCACCGCCACCGTCGTTGTATCAATCACCAGCACGTTGTGACCCTGCTCCCGCGCCGCCTGAGCCAGACGGCTCGTGCTGTATAACATGCGATTACGCGATAAAATCCCTATTCTCATGTCGTTCCATTTTGACCCTGCCCGGCAATCTCGTTACAATCACCTGCCTGTCTGAAGAGGAAAAAGGTATGGATGAAGTAGAAGCTTTTGTAATTGTACCAACATATAACGAAGCCGATAACCTGGATGATTTGATCAGCCAACTGCTGGCTTTGCCCGTTAGAATCGGCGTTCTGGTTGTGGATGATAATTCCCCGGACGGAACCGGCCAAATGGCCGATGACTGGGCGGCAAAATGCCCTGGCCGCGTCCACGTTGTCCATCGGCCCGGCAAAATGGGCCTGGGCACAGCGTACATCGCCGGTTTCAAAACGGCCGTAGGCGAACTCAACGCCGGGCGCGTCATGACCATGGACGCTGATTTTTCCCATAACCCGCGCTACATTCCGGCGATGATTGAATTGAGCCGCGAAAAGCACGTCGTCATTGGGTCGCGCTACGTGCCCGGCGGCGGGCAGAAAAACTGCTCCTGGAAGCGCGTGTTTTTAAGCCGGGTAGCCAATATGGTAGCCAAAACACTGTTGGGGCTGAAGGCCAAAGACACCACGGCCGGCTTCCGGCTTTATCGCCGCGAAGTTTTAGAATCCATTCCGCTGGACCAGATTTTTTCCAGTGGATACTCTTTCCTGGTGGAAATGTTGTTCATGTGCCAGCGGCGCGGTTGGCAAATCGGCGAAGTGCCGATTGTGTTTGAAGACCGCCGCAAAGGGCAAACGAAGATTTCACGTCAGGAAGTATTTAAGGCGCAATATACGGTTTTTCGCCTGTTCCTGCGGCGCTTGCGCGGCGGTGAACCCCGGCGACCGACCGTCCCAATTTCATCATGATTGAAGTTAATTGTAGTTTGTGTGGCCGAAACGATTTTTCTGTGCGTTATCCGGCCACGTTAAATGGAAATCAGGCTGTCAACGTGGAAGCGTTTCGTTGTACAAGTCATACGTATGGGCATCACCCGCAGATTGTGCAGTGCGCCAATTGTGGTTTTGTGTATGCCAATCCGCGTTGGGGAGAAGACGATCTGTTGGCGGCTTATACGGCCGTTGAAGACCAAACCTACGTCTCCGAGCGCGTGGGCCGGGAGCTGACCTTTCGCAAACATTTGCAGCATTTGCAAAAGTGGACCGGGCCGGGCAACGGCCGTGCCCTTCTGGACGTCGGCGCTTACATTGGCGTATTTGTGGAAGTGGCTCAGGCAGCCGGCTGGCAGGCCACCGGCGTGGAACCTTCCGATTGGGCCGCCGCCGAAGCGCAGCGGCATGGCCTCAACGTCATCGTGGGCACGCAAGATGCGCCGGAACTGCACGGCCGTCAATTCGACGTCGTGACCATGTGGGACGTTATCGAACACGTAGATGACCCGGCGGCGGAAATGGCGAAGGCGTACCGGCTGCTCAAGCCCGGCGGCTGGCTGGTCGTACACACGATGGACGTGGACAGCGCGTTTTCGCGGCTGATGGGGGGGCGCTGGCCCTGGTATATGGACATGCACATGCATTATTTCAGCCAGCAAACCATGCGGCAGATGTTGACCCAGGTCGGATTTGACGTGCGCTGGAGCGGCGCGCGCGGCCGTTATTTGCGCCTGAAATACATCGCCAGCCGCATTGGCGGCCTGAATCGGCCGTTGGGCAATCTGGTGGAGTCGGTAGTGCGCGGATTAAGAATCGAGCAGGTGGCGCTGCCGGTGAATTTTGGCGATTTGTTTACGGCGTATGCGCAACGGCCGTTATGAAAATGAGCCGGTGATGGATTGAGCGGGTGAAATCACCCCATCACCCCCACAATTTAGCATGACAGTTCGGCGACTTTTTACGGCGCTTTTCCTCGTGGCCCTCTTCGCTATGGCGGTGCGGGAAACGTTGGATCCCGATATGTGGTGGCATTTGCGCACCGGCGAATACATCTTGCAAGAGGGCATCCCCCGGCAGGATGTTTTTTCATTGACCGTGCCAGACCACGAATGGATCACTCACGAGTGGTTGTCGCAGGTGGTGATGTGGGGCGTGTACGTCGTCGGTGGACTGCCGGGCTTGATCGTGGTGTTTGCCCTGCTGATTACGGCGACTTTCTGGTTGGTGTATCTGGTGACGCCGGGACGGCCGTTTCTGGCGGCGTTTGTGGTGCTGTTGGCGGCTTTTGCCGCAGCCATCGTGTGGGGGGCCAGGCCGCAAATCTTTAATTTGTTGTTGACGGCCGTCTTCGTTTTCCTGGTCGAACGCTTCAAAGACAAAAAAATCAGACGGCGCGCTCTCTGGCTGCTGCCGCTGCTGAGCGCGTTGTGGGCCAATTTCCACAGCGGCTACCTGTTGGGCATTGTGCTGCTGGGCACGTACACCGTTGGCGAAGCCTTGCAGCAGTGGCGCGGCGGCGGCGAACGCACACTGGCCTGGGCCGACATCCGCTTCCTGGCGGTTATGACGGCGCTGAGTTTTGTGACGGCCGTGCTGAACCCCAACGGCCCCGAACTGTGGATTTATCCCTTCTTCACCCTGGGCAGTTCCGCCATGCAAGCCTACATTCAGGAATGGCATTCGCCCGATTTCCACGTCACTATTTTTTGGCCGTTTGTCGCTCTGGCGGCGCTGGGCGTCATCGGCATGATCTTCAGCCGCCGCCGCCCCACCTGGGACGAACTGCTGCTGTTTGGCGGCACGGCGGCGGCCGGGCTGCTTTCGGCGCGCAACATCCCTCTGTTTGCCATCGTCAGCGCGCCGATTGTGGCGCGGCATGTGTTGAGCAGTCTGGAGGAAACGGCCGTTTATCCCCTGCTCAGCGGCGAAACGCCGGAAAGACGGCCAACGGCCGTGATGCAGGCGCTGAACTGGCTGATTTTGCTGCTGGCCGTGTTTGGGACGTTGGGTTGGACGGTGACAAAAATCGCCGGGAATGAGGCGGCGATTGCGGCGCGTTATCCGGTAACGGCCGTGGATTACCTGGAAACCAGTGGATTGGCCGGGCAGCCCGGCTACAACAGCTACAATTGGGGCGGCTACCTGATCTGGCGTGGGCTGCCGGTGTTTGTAGACGGCCGTGCCGACGTGTATGGCGATCCCTTCCTTTTTTACTATTTACAAGCCTACGAAGTCGCCGACAATTGGCAGGAACCGCTAGACGAGTATGCCGTGGCGTATGTGTTGATGGAAACCGGCGCGCCGCTAACCACCCTGCTGCAAGCCAGCCCCAACTGGCAATTAGCCTACGCCGACGACGTGGCCCAAATTTTCACCCGGCGGTAATGCCAGATTGGACCAATCTCCGAGATTGGTCCAATCTAAGAAGCTCCATCACCATGATTGATTTCTTGCGACAGCGACAAACCCGGCGCGACTTGCTGTGGATTACCCTCATTGCCCTGGCCGTGCAGGCTTTTTGGGCGCTGCGCATGAGCCATCCCACCTATTTTGACGCTTTCTATTACACCACCAACGCCCAACGGCTGGCCG
The DNA here is from genome assembly GCA_937958365.1 of uncultured Chloroflexota bacterium. GTDB lineage: Bacteria > Chloroflexota > Anaerolineae > Promineifilales > Promineifilaceae > Leptovillus. The sequence continues at coordinate 6,025 of CALFEW010000147.1, forward strand.
AAGGGCACGGCCTGACCGAAGAAATCATCTGGCAATATCTGGATCAACCTGCCGGACTGCCTGCGTCCAGCTTTACGTATTGGATGCCGCTGCCGGCCTTCATCGCGGCCATCGGCTACAAAATCAACGACAGCTTCCGCACGGCGCAGCTTCCTTTCTGGCTGATGGCCGGATTTTTGCCCTGGATGAGTTATGGCATCGCCTGGCATTTGCAGAAAGAGCGCTGGATCGCCCGCCCGGCCGCGTTGTTTACGGCGGCGGGTGGTTATTACACCGCTTATTGGGTGCAGCCGACCACGTTTGTCTTGTTTGCCTGGGTGGGTGGCGGCTGCCTGCTGGCCCTGGCCTGGGCGCATGAGAAAAAGTGGCCCCGCTACTGGCTCCTGGCCGGGTTGGCCGCCGGACTGAGCCACCTGACCCGCGCCGACGGCGTGCTGCTGGTGGGCGCGGCGGGGATTGTGTGGTTGTATGAGGTCAAAGATTCAAGATTTAAGAATGACGGCCGTATCCATTTCCAATCTTTAATCTTGAGTCTTTTCCTTTTTGGCCTGGGCTATCTGCTGGTGATGGCCCCCTGGTTCTGGCGCACGTACCAGCTTATCGGCCAGCCCATGTCAGCGGTGGGCACGCAGACGATTTTTTTGACGATGTATGACGATGTGTTTTCCTACGGCCGTCAATTCACCCTCGCCAGTTATCTGGATTGGGGCTGGGGCAACATTTTGCGCTCCAAGCTGGCAGCCCTGTCGTTGGCGGCGCAGACGTTTGTGGCCGTCACCGGCCTGACGGTGTTCACCCTGTTTTTTGTGTGGGCCTGGGTGCGATTGGGTCGGGCAGAACGGACGAAGCGATTTATACGGCCGTTCACCTGGTACACCATCGTCCTGTATGGCATGATCATCGTTGTCTTTACCTTTCCGGGGCAGCGCGGCAGTTTGCTGCATTCCTCTACGGCTTTGTGGCCCTGGTCTATGGCTCTGGCGGCAGTGGGCATAGACATTGCCGTGGATTGGATCGCGGCGCGGCGGCCCGCCTGGCGACCAGGACCGGCCAAACGCCTGTTCGCCGGGACGTTTATTGTGCTGGTGTTTGTGGTCAGTTTTGCCGTTTCCGCGCGCCAGCCGCTGCAAGTGGCGGAAGCGGCCGTTTATCGTCAGGTGGCCGAGATTGTGCCTGCGGGGACCGTTGTCATGACCGGTGATCCGCCGGGACTGTATTACCACACCCGCCTGCCGGCCATCGCCACGCCCAACGAACCACCGGAAGTTATGCTGCAAGCGGCCCGGCAGTTTAACGTTGGTTATTTGCTCTTCGACGTGGATCATCCCAAACCGCTGGATGATCTCTTCGACGAAAAAATCAGCCTGCCTGAACTGCAAAAAGTGCGTGATTTTGGCGATGGGTTTGTGCTTTATCAGTTTGTCTGGGAAGAGGTCAGCCCATGAAGCGCCGCTGGTGGGTTATCGCCGCCGTCGCTCTGGTGATGGCTTTGTTTATTGGCTGGTCGGCGTTGGCGAGCGGCCCGGGTTTCCCTTTGGATGACGGCTGGATTCATCAGACGTATGCGCGGAGCCTGGCGCGGAACGGCCGTTGGGAATACACCCCTGGCGTTGTCAGCGCCGGGTCTACTTCGCCGCTGTGGACCCTGCTCCTGGCGGTAGGTTACGTTTTGCGCCTGCCTTATCTGTTTTGGGCGTTTTTTCTGGGCGGACTGTCGCTGCTGTGGCTGGCGCTGGCCGGGATGCAGGTGTGGCGCGTGTTTTGGCCGGAATGGGCAGGCAAGGATTGGCTGGCCGGTCTGACGCTGGTCCTGACGTGGCCGCTGGTTTGGGGCGCAGCCAGCGGCATGGAAACGATTTTGTTTGCGGCGTTGGGGGTGCAGATTGTGGCGTGGTACGGCCGTCTGGTTCTGCACGCCGGCGAACACCCTGATTGGCAGCAGGTGGCGGCGCTGGGCTTCTTGTCTGGCCTGTTGATTCTGACCCGACCCGATGGGGTGGTGCTGGTGCTGTTGGTGATTGTGGGGCTGTTATTGCGGCCGGTTAGGTGGGGTATGAGGCTGCAAGGTGTGGTGGTGTATGGGCTGTTAACGGCCGTGCCACTCCTCCCTTATTTTGCCTTCAACCTGGCCGCCAGTGGCAGCATCTGGCCCAACACCTTTTATGCCAAACAGGCCGAATACCAGGCGCTTCTGAACACGCCGCTGGCTGCGCGTTTTGTGA
>CALFEW010000148.1 GCA_937958365.1 uncultured Chloroflexota bacterium
GAAGAAAAACGCGCCGCAAAGCAGCACAACCACGGCCGCCACGCCGACGATGATGTATGTCATGTTGCGATTGGGGGCAGCAACCGGGGCTGCTTTGGGTTGTTCTCTGGTTTCGGTCAGGCTGGAGTTGCACTGCTTGCAGGTCATAGCCGACGCCGGATTCATCGCGCCGCAGTAAGGGCAGGCCACGTCGGCGGCCGGTTTGTCCCGGTGTGCGCCGACCACCCGCCCCTGTTCCCGCTTAGCGGCGTCGGTCAGGTCGCCCATGCACTGCACGCAAGTCGTGGCTCCGGCAGCGTTGCGCGCACCACAAAACGGGCAGTGAATGTCTGGCCCGGCTTTGATCTCGGCAACTTTGGCCTCGTCGGTGATCAGCTTTTCTTCGGCGGCCTGTTCAAACCTGGTATCGGCGGGCATGGGGGCATGGCAGCCGGTGCAGAGTTTGGCAGTGCCGGGGTTCCGTGTGCCACAAAAAGGGCAGGTCCATTCGAGTTCTGTGTAACCAACTGTTTTTCGTGCCATTTTTTCCTCTTTGAATGATGCGGGTAACAAACCCGACAGGTCCTGATATTCGTAAACCGAAGTCCGTATACCGTTTTCCCGTTCACCAAAAGTAGTCCCTACGGAACACGGAACACGGATTACGAAACACGGATCACGGGTACCACCCTTCAGGTTTACGAATACATATCACCTACCAGCCGGCCAGCTCTTTTTGGGCGATGATTTTGCTGGGAGTCAACCGCACCAGCAGTTCACCGGGGACGCTGTTGCGTTCGCCAAAAGCTTCGGCCTGGTCATCGCCCATGTAACGGCCGCCAATGCGGGTAGCCCACTCTTTCAGGGCGGCGGGGTCGTCTTCAAGAACGGCCGTTCCCTCCACAATCACAAACGCAAACGGTGGGGTCTCATCATCTACACAAAGGCTCACCTGCGGATTATGCCGGATATTTCGCGCCTTGACCGATTCATGCCAGGTGGTGAAGACGAGGTCTTCGCCATCTAACATAAACCAGATAGGCGCAACGTGCGCACGGCCGTCGGCCCGTACCGAAGCCAGTTTACCCGTGCGCGTGCCGGTCAACAAGAAAGTTCTTACTTCGTCCGGGGTCATTTTCTGCATGATGAGTCTCCTATCTACGGCTTGTATTGTAACCGAATTTTGAGCGTCTGGGCGACACGGAAGGGGGTAAATTGGCCGCAAAATCGAGCGACATCGTGCGCAATTCACAACAATATCTTTTCACTCAATCTCAATTTCTATAAAATACGGCAACCGCTGTGTCACTCCAAAGACGCTGGTTGATTGGTTAGTTGGTTTTTCAATTCAACGCCCTGACCAACCAACCTGATCCAAAACTGCCTGTTATAAAAATCGCTCCATCCCCGATTACATCTTAGACAACCCAAACAAAGGCCTTCCTGGGAGGGTAATAAATGATAACGACTCAAGAAATTGGCTCGCCAAACTGGCCGTCAGTCAGCCTGGAGGATGATCTGGCGCTGGTGCGGCAAGCCCAGCAGAACAAAGAAGCTTTTGCCGAACTGTATCGGCGTCATGCCACGCGGGTTTACCGCTACTTGTTGGTTCGGGTGGGCAACGCGGACGACGCCCAAGACCTCACATCACAGACGTTCATGGCAGCAATGGAAGGATTGCCTCGTTTCCGCCAACAGACGCCCTTTGTGGCCTGGCTGTTGGGCATTGCCCGGCACAAAGCCGCCGATCATTTTCGGGCGCGCCGGCCGGAGCAAGATTTGGAAACGGCCGTACCCGTACCAGACCACGGCGACTCCCTCGATGAGTTGGTTGGGCGCACATTACAAATGGAAATGGTCACACGCAAGCTGCAAACCATCAGCCCGGATCGCGCTGAAGCGTTAGCCTTGCGCCTGTTCGCCGGCCTGGAAGTGGCCGAAATCGCCCGGATGATGGAGAAAAATGAAGCGGCCGTGCGCATGTTGGTATTTCGCGGGTTACGCGATTTACAGACGCAGCTAGGTCAGGTGGAGGAGACACAACCATGATGAAAAATGAGGAGCAACTGGCTCTGGAACTGGATGATTTTTTGACGGCGCAGCTAAA
>CALFEW010000149.1 GCA_937958365.1 uncultured Chloroflexota bacterium
AAATCTTAAAGATTTGACAACTCTAAACCCTCATGAAGTTGCCTCAAAGCCCGACACCGTTCACGTAAAGCAGGTACATCCCCAACAAATAGACGATGACGATGGCGATGGAATCCAGTTCCATGAAGAGAAACTTGCGCTCGACGCGGGCCAGGTTGCCAATGAGCGCCATGTTGGTGAGCAATATCCCCAGAACGGCCACCAGGATAAAATCGGGCGAAATGTCGCCGAGAAAACGGCCGTCTACATAAAAGAAATCCGCCACGCCCAACGCCAGCATGTTAAACACACTGGACCCAATCAGATTGCCCACCGCCATGTCGAACGCGCCAATGCGCACGGCCGCCAACGCCGCCAACAACTCCGGCAACGACGTCACCAGACTCAGCAGCGCCGTGCCCACAAAACCGCCGCTTAATCCGGTGATTTCCGCGATGCCAGCCACGCTTTCCACCAGCAGCGGCACGATCATCACCAATACGGCCGTTGCCAGCGTAAATCCCAACACGCCTCGCCGTAAGGTGGGAAATCCAGGGCCAGGTTCGGGCGTTACGGCCGTTGCCGCCGCCGATGGCCCCCGATTTTCGCGCTGCACCAGCCAGATACCGGCAAAGTACAACAAAATAAGCAAAATGCTCTCAATGCCCACCCAACCAATCATGACGCTGATGTTCGCCAGCATAAAGATAATGGCTACCAACATCAACACCGTCGTCAGCGCGGCCGTCAGGGCGTGGCTCACCGCCACACGCCGCAGCAGCGGCGTCTGATACGTCACCATGTCTACAATCGCCAGCAGCGCCATGTTCACCATGTTGCTGCCAAAGAAGTTCCCGGCCGCCAAATCCGGCTGCCCCAGGCGAAAAGAGCTGACCGAGGCGATCATCTCCGGCAGCGATGTGGCCCCGGCCAGAAAAATCGTGCCCACAAACAGCCCGCCCAGCTTCGTCCGCACAGCGATTACGTCGCCATACTCCGCCAATTTAATCGCCGCCCACACCACAACCGCCGAGGTGATGAAAAATTGTAGCCAGATCATAGTTGATAGTTGTTAGTTGATAGTTGGTAAATCAGCCGTTGACAATTGACCATTAACAATTGACCATTGACCATTATTCCGCCGCATACGGATCGGGCAGCCCCCACGTTTTCACCACCGGGACGACAACCACGATGCCGGTATGGGGCTGGCGCAGGTCGCCGAGGATGGCTTCGGTGGCGGCAACGGCCGTTTCCGCCAGCGCCACGTCCTCAATGACGGCAAACAGGGTGTTATGCCCCACCCGCCCGCTGCCAAAAATCTGGCTGAACCCGGCAAACATCGGCTGCGCCGTTTCTCGCGGCAGCACACGGTTCAGACCCGTGCTTTCAATGATCGTCACCCCTTTCACGCCGGCGTTTGTCCACGCCCGCAGCACTTCGTTTAACCGCGTGCTGTCGTCCAGCACCATGATCAGCATGAACATAGTATCCCTATCCTTCATCCTTCGCCGTGCGATATTCCTGGTATTGGCGCTGCGTCCCGGCCAGCCAGGCGGCCAGGGCGGCTTCGTCGCCAGCTTGCAGCAAGGCAATGGCGTCGGTTAGTTCGGCCTGGTAGCGTTGCAGTTGGGCGAGAACGGCCGTCTTATTCGTCAATAAAATGTCCAACATCATCCGGGGATCGGTCCCCGCCACCCGCGCCGTGTC
>CALFEW010000150.1 GCA_937958365.1 uncultured Chloroflexota bacterium
ACATCAGTGATAGCGCTTTCGTCGAGGCGTTTGAAGGGGGGGTGGGGAGCCGGGAGTTGGCGGCCTACGGGGATTTCGTGGCGTGTCCAATCGCCTACGGCCGTTGTCCCATCATACGTCAAGCCCACGTGGGTTTTGCTGCTTTCCTGGTAGGTTTCCACCTTTTGCGCGCCAAAGAGCTGCCCGTCTTCGCCCAACATCTCGTGAACCTGCTGGCTGGTGAAGGGCAGGATGGGCGCCCACAAGATTTTCAGGCCGCTGATGGCTTGCACGGCCGTATACAACGACCGCGCCGTGGCTTGCATGTCGGTTTTGGCGGTGGTCCAGGGGCTGGTTTCTTCCAGGTATTGGTTTACCAGCGTGGAGAGGCGCAAGTTTTCCTGGGCGACAGCGCGGAATTTGCAGGCGTCGTATAACTGGCGCACCGTCTCGAACCCTTCGTCAACGGCCGTGAGCAGGCTGCGGTCTTTAGCGGTTAGTTCGCCGGGGTCGGGCACGATGCCCTGAAAGTATCGTTTGGTCATGTTTAGTACCCGGTTGACCAGATTGCCCCAGTTATTGACCAGTTCGTTATTGTTGCGCTCGACGTAGCCTTGCCAGGTGAAATCACTGTCGCGGCTTTCGGGCATCACGGCCGTCAGATAATAACGCATCGGGTCCGGGTCATGGCGGTCCAGCGCGTCCAACATCCACACGCCCCAATTCATGCTGCCGCTGATTTTGCGCCCTTCCATGTTCATAAACTCGTTGGCGGGCACGTCGTAGGGCAAATTCAGGTGCGCCGATTTGTCCTCGGAATACAGACCCTTCGCGCCCATCAACTGCGCCGGCCACATGACCGTGTGGAAAGGAATGTTGTCCTTGCCAATGAAATAGACGGTGCGCGCGGCCGGATTTTGCCACCAGTTGCGCCAGGCGTCGGGCGTGCCGTTGTTTTTGGCCCATTCAATCGCCGCCGACAAATAGCCAATCACCGCCTCAAACCAGACGTACAACACTTTGCCCCCTGTGCCTTCCACCGGCACGGGAATGCCCCAATCCATGTCGCGGGTGACGGCGCGGCCAATCAGGCCCTGGTCCACAAAGTTGCGGGCAAAATTGATCACCTGCGGCCGCCAATGGCTTTTGTTGTCGTCGTTTAACCACGCTTGCAGCCCATCTTCGGCGATGGCCGGCAAATCGAGGAAAAAATGCTCGGTATCGCGCATTTCCAGGACACTGTCGTCAATTTTGCTGCGCGGGTTGATGAGTTCAGCGGCGCTTTCAAAGAGCGTGTTGCAGTTGTCGCACTGGTCGCCACGGGCGCGGGTGTAGCCGCAGTTGGGGCAGGTCCCTTCCACGTAACGGTCCGGCAGGAATTTTTGCGTCTTGGGCGAGTACATCTGTTTGGTGACTTTGCGGTAGAGGTACTCGTTTTCCAGCAGCGAGAGGAAGATGTCTTGGGAGACCTGGAAATGGTTTTCGGTGTCGGTGTGGGTGAAAAGGTCGTAACACAGGCCCATTTTCTGGAAGAGCTGCAAGAAGCGATCGTGGTAGTAGTTGAAGACTTCGGTTACGGACAGGCCCAGTTCTTCGGCCTTGACGGTGACGGGCGTGCCATGGCTGTCTGACCCGGAGACCATGAGGACGTGGTTGTGTTGCAGGCGGTGGAAACGGCCGTATATATCCGCCGGCAAATAAGAGCCGGTGACGTTGCCCTGATGGATGTCCGCGTTGGCATAGGGCCAGGCCACACAAACCAAAATATACTCGTTGCTCATTTATTCAATGTCTTCCTCTTCAAATTCCTCTTCTTCTTCCAGTTCCTCTTCGTCGTCCTCGCTCACTTCGGTCAGCAGTTCGGCCAGCAGTTCAAAATCATCTTCACTCATTTTGAGGAAAGATTCTGGCTGAAGCCGCATTTTCATCAGGTTGGGGTAACTTTCCAATTCGACGCTGTCAATCAAAACTGCCTGTTTCAGGTTGTGCGCTTCGGCGTCAATATCTATGGAAAAGAAATAAGCCCGATGTGCGTCCACGTTGAAAAAGTAATCTTTCGGATTATTTTCATAGGGATCGCTGGTGATAGTGGCTACGGCAAAAAAGATTTGTGGTTCGATGAGGTAAACGATGATGCGGTCGCCTTTCTTCACGGCTTCCACGTCTTCCGGTGTGGGCGCCATGATGACTCGCTCCGGCCAGCCAGGAAAAGTCAGATCATCCGTATCCGGCAGGCTGATCAGTTTCAGGTAGTGCTGGTTGATGGCCCCACCTTGCCTGGCCGCACGCGCGCTGCGTTTGGCTTCCTGAGCTTCCATTTCGGCGGCAATATTTTCCCAAATCCGCGCTTGTACGTTCATGTTCAGTTCGGCTTCGCTGCCGTCTTCATAACGCACCAGCATTTTTGGTGGGTAAACTTCTAAGACAGTGTATTTGCTTTTGCGGTTAGCATATACGCCATTTACTTCGAACATGCTATCTCTCCAATTCTCCAAATCCTGGTTTATTTATCCCGATTTTATTTGGGCGTGCATAGTATCTTTTTCGCCTCCAGATTGCAAGTCGAAATTTACAGGAGTAGAGTGGGTGAATTTTGGGAAGACGATGGTTGATTCGTCATTTGTAGGGGTTTTTTGACGGCGCATGACGCATGACGGACGTAAATCTTTGCGATGCGGCTATTACCAGTGTCCAGAAGTTAGTATTCAGTTTTCAGTGCGTTCGCCAGGGAGCGCTCACTGAAAACTGGTGATTGATGACTAAAAACTGGTACTATGGCGTTATTCTGAAGGAGTGGCAAATGTCTGGCCGTTCCAGGCGACGGTAAGACGGCCGGGCGCGCCGCAGCGGTCGCGGATGATTTGGGGCAAAGGGCTGTCAGGGGATGTCAGCAAGAGCAAACTGCCCTGGCAGCGCTCTGGCAAGGGAAGCAGGCTTAAGCTGCCAGAAG
>CALFEW010000151.1 GCA_937958365.1 uncultured Chloroflexota bacterium
AAAGACCTCACCAGTGGTATAATTATTCGCCTGCTGGGGATGTGGCGGAATTGGCAGACGCGCATGACTTAGAATCATGTGCCGCAAGGCGTGTGGGTTCAAGTCCCTCCATCCCCATTTAAAACAGGCAGCGTTGCTCAGGCAACGCATTTTTTTTGTTAACGAAAATTTTTGAGCGAGGTACACCCGTGACCCTGACGATTCACACACAAGAAGATGATCAACGGCAAATGGCCGTTACCGTAGAAGTAGCTGAAGAGCGCGTGCAAAAAGCAATGCGCAACACAGCGCGCAAATTGGCGAAAGATGCCTATATCCCTGGTTTTCGTAAAGGCAAAGCGCCGTATCAGGTGATTTTGCGCCGCATTGGCGAAGAGTCGCTGCGCGCCGAAGCCATTGAAGATATGGTGCAAACGGTTTTTGAAGAAGCTTTGCAGCAAAGCGCCATCGAGATATATGGGCAACCTAGCCTGAACGACGTGGAGCAAAATCCGCTGGTTTACAAATTCACGGTTCCCCTGACGCCTGTAGTGACGTTGGGCAATTACCGGGAGCTGCGCCGCGAGGTGACAGATCCGGCAGTGACCGAAGAAGCTGTGGCCGAAGCTGTGGAAAAAATCCAGGTACGTCATCAAATTGTGGAACCTGTGGAACGTCCGGCGGAATTGGGCGACCTGGTGACGCTGTCTGGCGTGGGCAAGCTGCTGCCAACGGCCGTTGCCGAAGACGCCGAGTCAGCAGAAGTTGCGCCTGAGACAGACGCCACCAAAGACGAAACCCTTTTTAATGAAGAGCGGACCGAAATGTTGCTGGATGCCAGCATTATTTTCCCGGGCACGCCATTTGTTGAAAACATTGTGGGCATGTCGGCCGGCGATGAAAAATCATTCAACTTTGCGTTTCCGACGGATTTTGATGACGAGAGCCTGGCTGGCCGCGAAGCGACCTTTGACATTTCCGTACTCGACGTGAAGAGCCGCACGTTACCGGAACTTGACGACGACCTGGCGAAACAAGAAGGCTCCTATGAAACAATGGAAGAGTTACGCGCTTCCGTGCGGGAGAACTTGCAAAACCAGGCGCAAATCGAAGCCAAAAATCAACTCACTGAAGCGATGATTGATGATCTTCTGGTAGAGGCGACCATTGCCTATCCGCCTTCGGCCGTAGAAATGGAAATTGATACCATGATGGAATCGCTCAAAAGCCAGATAACCCGGTCTGGTTGGGAATGGGAAGATTATCTGCGAATTCAAGGGTTGAACGAAGCATCCATGCGCGATGAATTCCAGGAAACGGCCGTCAAACGTCTGGAACGGCAGCTGGCGCTGCGCCAATTCATCTTCGACGAAAAATTAACAGTAACGGCCGAAGACATGGACGAGCGCATTAATGAGCGCATCAAAACTTTCGGCGACAGCCCGGAACTGCTGGATAGTATGCGGCAATATTTCCAGAGCGGTTATGCTTTCGAGATGATTAGCAGCGAAGTGCTGATGGACAAAGCCTATGATCGCATGAAAGCAGTCTTGAGAGGCGAGGCCCCAGATTTGGCTTTATTAGAGATTGGTGACGCCGCTGCCGACGACGAAGAAGAATAACGAAAATCTTATACAAAGTGAGTACACTTCGCCAAGAGCAGCAAAACATTTAACATCCTCGCATCATTTTTCTATCAACCCGGCCATCCCGCCTGATAGGAGAAACGGATGCCAAGTGAAGGAGAACGTGAAGATGAATATACCAACCTCACTGGTTCCTATGGTCATCGAAACAACCGGGCGCGGTGAACGCGCGTTTGATATTTTTTCGTTATTGCTCAAAGAGCGCATTATCATTTTGGGCACGCCGATTAATGATCAAATAGCCAACCTGACGGTTGCTCAGTTGTTGTATCTGGCCCGCGAAGACCCGACAAAGCCCATTCGCATGTACATTAACAGCCCTGGCGGCCAGGTTTATGCCGGTATGGCGATTTATGACACCATGCAGCAGGTGGAATGTCCTGTCTCGACGGTGGCTGTGGGCTTTACGGCCAGTTTCGGCACGATTTTGTTGACGGCCGGAACCAAAGGCATGCGTTATGCTTTGCCCCACGCCACCATCCACATGCATCAGCCGTTGGGTGGCGCTCAGGGCCAGGCGTCAGACATTGCCATTCAGGCGCAGGAAATTTTGCGTCTGCGTACGACTTTGAACCAGGTACTCAGCCGTCATACAGGCCAGACTGTAGAAAAAATCGCAGAAGATACCGATCGGGATTTGTATATGACGGCGAAGCAGGCCATGGAATATGGGCTGGTGGATGGGGTACTGGAAAACACATTATCGAAGAGTTAAGAGCCAGTTTGTTGGTGAGGTAACGGCCGTATCTTTTAAGCGCTCCTGTAACAAGGGCGCTTTTTTTATTTTCCGGTAAACTTGCTATAGATTTGCACACTACTTATAATTTCAGGCAATCTTTTTGCGAGGTGTTTATGGATCGATCCCAATGGCGTCGTGTCAAACGGGTAATCATAACGGGTGGACTGACCGGGCTATTCCTGACGGTTTTGTTCGTCATCCAATTCTTTGAAACCTCACCTCGTACCGCGTCTGCTCAGACATTACCTCAAGTTTTTTTCTCCAGCGCCTCCCT
>CALFEW010000152.1 GCA_937958365.1 uncultured Chloroflexota bacterium
CTCCATCTGGCAGGTAAGCCACTTCCTTCCTCTCTGGACCGGTCGCCATCCACACGACGGCCGGACCAAACGCCTCCACCACCGCCTCGACGATAGTGTCCATTTCCGTTTCCGATGGCTGCACGCCAACCCGGCTGCACCCCAACACGTTCATGCCGTTGCCTTTGGTCAGGCGCAGCGCCAGGCCGCCGGTCAGGCGACGGCCGGCAGCGGGCAGGTTCTGGAGCGTGTAGACGAGCCGTTTCTTGTCTTTATCGCTCATGTTCGCCTCCGGACGTCGCGGGCCTGCGGACCCTTGCCAAAATCGTGAATGGTGAAGCTCACCCGCTCACCGTCGTAGAGGTTGCGGTGGCCTTCGCCCTCGATGCCCGAATAATGGACAAAAACGTCCAGGCCGCCGTCACAGATCTCCGGGTCGTCGGCGGTGATGAAGCCGTGCCCTTTTTTGCGGTCAAACCATAAGACCGTGCCCGTGTGCCGTTCCTGCGCAGCCTGGCTTGCCTGGCGCGTTAGCGTTATCCAATTGTCTGTCATAATTTGTATTCTCCGTTTTGTTTGGCAATTTCATCCAGCCGATTGTGCCAATCGCGCTGGGCGCGTTCCGACAATTCCGGCATGATTTGCAGGCGTGCATCTCTGGTCATGTGCGCGAGTTCATGCCGCTGCTGCCGGGTAACTTGCTTCCAATTTGCCGGCAACTTTCCGGCATCTTGCCGCCCATCTTGCCGGGCATCCTGCCGGAATGTTGCCGCCTTTTTTGCTTCAATTTGCGCCAGGGACAATGCCGTTTTGTCGGCCTGGGCCTGCCGTTTCAGTTCGCGTTCCAGTTCCCGGTCGCGGGCTTCCTGTTCACGCTGGAAGGTCAAACGCCGGGCATCCTCCTCGGCCTGCTGCTCGGCGGCGGCCTGGGCCAGCAGCGCCAACTCCTGCGCCTGGGCCTGGGCTGCGGCCTGCTGCTCCAACTCGAACGCCTGCCGCTGCGCTTCGTCACTGGCCTGTTTTGCTCGCACCACTTCCAGGCCATCTACCAGCGCCGCCACCAGGTAGACGACGGCGGCGATGATGGGGATGGGCAAGAGGGTGGCGTTGCGATGAAGAATCCAGATGCCGGCGCCGGTGTAAATCAGCAGCAAAATAAAGGCTACGGCCGCTCGCGCCTTGTCGTTGATGCGCCAGGAGACCTCCAGCGCGTGCCCGGAAAGGATGCCAACGACCTCCACGCCAACGGCCGTTGCCGCCGCGCCGATGATGACGGCCGTCTGCCACCAGCCGCCAATGGGCTGAGAGCGGGTGATTTCGTATGTTAAAAAGACAACCATCGCGGCCGGGGTGAAGACGCGGCCGACGAGGGGCAGAATGGAACCGATAGTTTTGTTCATGCGTTACTCCTATTTGATAAATTGCCAATCGTAAGCCAGCGTGCCGTAGCCCACTGGCGGGGTGTTGTAAAGGTCTACCCAGCAATAGCTGGTTTCGGCGTCGCGCTTAAGCGCTTCGTCGTATGCTCCCGGCTCGTAGCACTGAATCCAGCCGCCCCGGTCGCGGCATTCGTAAGTCGCGCCGGCGTAGCTGAAGCGTGTGCCGAAGGGCCAGGCCGGTGGGCAGGCAGCCGCGTAGACGCCGCCCTTGCCGCCCGTCCAATCCCAGGTCACGTCGCCGCTCGCCATGTGGCCGCAGTCGCTGTCACAGTTGATGCCGCCGGCAGCCGGTTCGTAGTGGCTGATCCGCAGGCCCATGTCATTGGCCGGACTGTAACCAAGGGCGGCCAGGACGCTGGACAATCCGGCAAGGTCGCGGGCTGGTGGCGTCCCCTTCCCCACATAATCCAAGTAGGAGACCAGGACGCCCCGGTCCCACAGGATGATGTGGCTATGGTTTCCAGTACACCAGCCCCAACAGTTGTCTGTGCCGATGCGCTGCCCCTGCTTGAGTTCCTGGCCCGCCACCACGTCGTAGTCGCCATGTAGCAGAACCATGCGGTAACGGCCGTCGGCCGAGCGCATGTCCAACCAGGTGGCCTCGCTCTGACAAACCGGGTGCAGCTTCAGGTAGGCGGTTGTCTTGTAGCCATCACAGCCGGCGGACGCGACGCGGCCGTCGAAGGGTGCGTAGATCAGCGGGTCACCATCGCCCACCACGTCTACGCCCTGGAAACCGGCCAGGCCGTGCAGATTGGCCTGGGTAGTGCGTGGTCGGGTGTAGATGCTGGCAACGGAGGAGCCAGCGCCGGGGGTGACGGCCGTCTTGCCGCCCACCGTCATGAGCGTTAGCCCGTCCAGCCCACCCGTGTGTTCTGTGCCCACTATCTCGCTAATGGCAACGGCCGTGATGACGAGGGCAGGCAGGCAAGAGACGAGCGCGACGGTTGCCGCCGACCCGAACGCTGCGACGCGCAGCGCCCGCGAGCGGGTGGGGGCGTAGCTGGTGATGAGCCAGGCCGCCAGGAAAGGCAGCAACAAGACGGTTAAGGGCTTTAGGCAGGCTAGAATCATTTCTACCGGTAGTTTTGGAATTACCAGATATTTGCCGTCGGACCGGTAGAAATGGCACATTGTTTCTACCGGTAGAAACGGCACTACCTCTGGAGTTCGCGTTCACGCAGCGGCCAGTAACGGGTGAGGTTGGCATAAGCTGTTTTTTCAGTTACCTGAAAATAACGTTGTACATCGGTGGCTGTTGGCCGTTCCGTATACATGCGCAGAAACTCCATAAAGGCTGCTTCTTTTGCTGCCCTACCCGTGATAGCGGCCCAATCAATCAACCCT
>CALFEW010000153.1 GCA_937958365.1 uncultured Chloroflexota bacterium
GCCTGCGGTTTGCTCAACAAAGCGGATGGCATTGCCAAGGCCATCTTCGGCGCACAGCGCCCGACCGATGGCCTCGGCCTTTTGCCGCATCACCGGGCTGCCCACCATTTCGGTGATGGCTGCCGACAGGCGCACGGCCGTTAACTGCTTCTGCTTGATCGGTTTAGGTCCGGCCCCCAGCCGGTAGACCCGCTCACCCCAAAACGATTGGTCGCCGATAAACGGGCAGATGAGGCTGGGCTTTCCCGCCCGCAGCCCGGCGGCCGTCGTGCCAGAACCGCCATGATGGACAACGGCCGTTACCCGTTCAAACAACCAATCGTGCGGCGCACTCTCCAGTTTGAAGATAGTTTCCGGTAAATCGCCCGGTTTCAGGCCGCCCCAGCCGGTCGCCAGAATGCCGCGCTGCCCGGCTTGCTGCATGGCTTGCACGGCCGTGTCCGCCAATCGTTCCGGCTGCGTGCCAGCCATGCTGCCAAAACCCACGTACACCGGCGGCGGCCCGGCCTGTAAAAACGCGGCCAGATCATCTGGCGGCTGCCACGTTTCGTCTGGCGGCAGGAACCAATAGCCGGTGGCTACCGTCGTGGGCGGCCAGTCGGCGGGGCGCGGCACGACGTGGCTGCTGTAGCCGTACATCGTGGGCGTGGGACGGCCGTTGGGCAGCTTTGTCTCATCCATCACCTTACCGCGCGGTTTCAGGCCCAATTCCTGCCGAAATTCGTTCACCACGCTGCTGTAGGGCGCGGAAATGAGCGGGACCAGGCGATACGTCAGCCGGTTGAAAGCGCCGCCCAGATTGGCGGTGGTCAGCGGCAGGGCAAATTCCCGCGTCGGCGTGTACATGGGCAGCACCAGGCTCATGATGACCGGGACATTAAGTGCTTCCGCGGCGTGATAACCACCCAGAGTTTTGGGGTGGTAGATGATGAGATCAGGCTGCGCGGATTGCGCTGCCTGCCAGATGTCCGCCATCATGCGGCGAATCATCGGCTTGACCATGTTGATGGCTTTGAGCGGATTGCCGCCGCCTTCGACCATCTGCCGCCCTTCCGGTGAATCGGTGAGGCGGATCATCTCGTCGTCCATGGGCGCAAAGGGCAGGCCATGCGCCGTCACCATGTCTTGGAATAACTCGCCGGTGCAGAGGGTGACGGCGTGTCCTCGCTGCTGTATGCCGCGCCCCAATGCGACGTATGGCTGCACGTCGCCCCGTGAACCGATGGTGAGAATGAGGATTTTCATGCTTGTTCCCTTTGGCCGATGCCAAATTCTAAGAGGTGGAGAACCTGGTCCATGATGGTTTCGGCGGTGACTGAGTGGAAGGGGGAACGGCCGTCGCCCCAGCCTTCGTCGCCTGCCAACCGGTCCATCATGTAACGCCCCAGTTCCGTAAAGATGACGCTAAAAATAAACGCCGCCAGGTCCTCGTCCACGTCGGCGGCGACGCTGCCCTGGTTTTTGCCCTGGGCTATCAGCCCGGCGAAAAATTGTCGGCTGCCCTCACGCGCCTGGGCCAAAAACTCCGGCGGCAGGCTGTTGCTCTGCACCGCCCGATACCCAATCTGGCTGAGGCGCGGGTTGCTCAGTTCAAAGGTCACGCCCGCCCGCATCAACTGCCGTAAGTAGGCAAATACGTCGCCTTCCTGACCAATCGGCGCGGCGCTGAAGAGGGCAGCCTTTTCCTGCGCGCCCAGGTCTAGCAGATAGCGGTACAGGTCTTCCTTGTTCTCGAAGTATTGGTAAAAGCTGCCTTTGGCGATGCCTGCTTTGGCGACGATGCGCGAAATGGACGCGCTTTTGAAGTCGTTATCGGCAAATTCGGCCAGGGCAATGTGCAGAAAGTTTTCCCGCTTGTCGGCCGGTAAGTTGAAGAAGGTCTGTTTCGGCATCAGGTTTATCCATTATGTGACCGGTCAGTCATATGACCGCCCAGTCACATGATACATTCACTGATAGTATCCTGTCAAGAACCTGGTGATATTGTCAGCGATTCTCAAATTTAACCAGAAATGTGTCATGCTGAGAGCCTGTGCTGAGCTTGCCGAAGCATCCTCCGAAGCATCCCGTTCTTCTGTTGAGCGGGATGCTTCCCCGTTCGGCTACGCTTGTATAGGATATAGATAAAACAAAGGTGTCCCGGGTGTAAAATGGCTGTAGATAAAGCAAAGCGGTCAGCAACGGGAAAGGCAATCGGCTTCGAGCCGGACCACACGACCGGTCACGGCAATCTGAGAAAGCCTCCCGCTCTCTTGTGAGACCAACGTCTGACCCCGCACCATGCCCCGACCTGATTTGGGCTGCGAAGGAGCAGTTCGCAGCGGCGCTCCGAATCAGTCCGAGGGCTAATTTGGGCAAGCATGCCGCTCCCAGAGAGCCGGGACACCCCATTCCTGACCGCTCTTCAATATATAAAAGGAGCGTAACATGAACAATTCCCCATTACAAGTAGGTCTAGACATCAGCCAGAAACGACTGGACATGTGTGTCATGCAACCCAACGGTGCGGTGCTCATGAACCATCGTTCTTTTGCCAACAATCGCCATGGTTATGAAGAGTTGAAGCACGTTTTGTTGGAACAAATAACTGCCGGGGGATTTACCGGCGTAGACATCGGGGCCGAATCGACGGGTTACTACTGGCTGCCTCTATTTCTCCAGCTACAGGCCGATGAGAGCTGGGGCAGCCATGAGCCGACACTCTACTTGCTCAATTCGCGACAAGTGTATTGGTTCAAGAAGGGCTATGCTCCCGATGACAAGAC
>CALFEW010000154.1 GCA_937958365.1 uncultured Chloroflexota bacterium
AATCGGCCGCATCGGCGTTTATCCGCGTCCCATTCATCAATCTGCAAACATAGTGCAAATGGTGTTTTCTCGATCTTACCTGAAAGTGGAGGGCGGGTACAATGGGGGAAACGGCCGTAACCATTCCCCCACGTACCAGCGCAGCTAACGCCACAACGCCTGAAAGCCGGGCAGGTCTTCATTGCTCGACGAAAATTCAACCGCCAGATGGGAATCATCTGTCAGTGTGACGTTCATGGTGCAGCCGGGGTCTTGGGCGTCGTGGGCCGGGTCGAAGGATACGGCCTGTATCTTTTGCCGGGGGATGTACGTAAAAACGCCGCCATACCGCGGCTCGAAATTGTTTCTGACGCGCTTGGTTTCCTGGATAAGAATCAGGTCCTTTTCGGTCAGGATGACCAGGTGGTCTGTTTTATACCTCTGGTAAAACGTTTTATGGAAAAGGCGCACCGTTTGCAGCCTCTGTTCCGGCTGGTAGAGCATACCCAACACTTTGTCGTCTGGCTGAATGCTGGAACGGCCGTAATTCATAAATTTGAAGTTGACTTTATCCAGGAAATGAAATGGGGTTAAATCGGGCTTTGTTCTGGCGCTTGCGGAGCCATTGTGGGCGGTTGCCGCCACCCTTTCCCGGCGAAGCGTTTCGATAATTGGCTTGAACAGAAGTTCGTTCACCGTGTTGAATTGCAGATTGAAAACGCCGGAACTTGTCGAAATTTTCAGCCAGGAATTCAGCAAAACAAGGCCGCGTTGCAGATAGAGGACGTCGGAAAATTCAACGGCATGGCGAGCCATCTCGCCGTTCTGAATTTCCAGCAGCACAAAATGATCGGCAAACATGCAGATAAGCTGGTTGTTTCGTTCGGCCGATTGGATGGACCGGTCCTCCGGCAAATGCACAGTCAGGGGAAATGGGCCTGAGGATTGGGGAAACGCCGCCTGAAACAGCGGCGGAACCTCGTCAAACGCCGCGATGCGTCTGGCCCATGTTTTCATGGTTTGGGTGGATGATGTGTACGAATACCATTGGGTACTTTCGATGTTTGTAGACATAAATCACCTCAGAGGGAGGTTGTCCCTGGTGGTTTTAGGACAACCACTCACAGCCTAAACATTAACATACATCAGGCGCAAATACTACCGAAAAAAGGTGTCTCACCAGGCCACTCCCTTTGCACTTTTAAGAAAAATGGGACGCGGATTTTCACGGATGCGGCGGATACACGTTGATAGAGATGTTTTTATCCGCGAAAATCGGCCGCATCTGCGTTTATCCGCCTCCCATCCATCAATCTGCCAGCATAATGCGGGCCAGGATCAGGCTGATCTGCGTCTTTCCTCTTGTGCTCCTTCAGGCTAAAATCCTTGCTCATGATCCATTACAACTCTGACACCCGCACGTTCAACCTGCCAGGCAGAAACAGCCACTATACGATGATTGTTGAGGCAAACGGCCGTCTCACCCACCTCTCCTGGGGACCCCAACCCACACCACTCACCGGCGGCATTCGCTTCAACCCACCCGGCCAAAGCTCCTTTGAATTCCAGGGCCAGCGCGACGAACTGCCCACTTACGGTGACTTCTCTATTCCCGAAGTCGCCCTTAAGGCCAGCTTCCCGAATCCGCCCGCCCTCCCTGTCCGCGACGTGCGCCTGGTTTATACAGGCCACGAGATAGGAGAAAACGGTCAATTGCCAATGGTCAATAACCAATGGTCAACGGACCCCTCCGCAATCCGAAATCCGCAATCCGAAATCCTCCGCATTTTCCTGCACGATCCGGTCCAGCCGCTAACCGTCACCCTCGGCTACCGGCTGACGGCCGAATACGACGTCATCGAACGCTGGTGCGAACTGACCAATACCGGCCCCGACCCCATCGTCATCGAAAAGCTGGACTTCGCCGCCCTGCATCTGCCGCCCGGTTGCCGCGAAGTAACTACCGTCCACGGCGCCTGGGCCGCCGAATTCACCCCGCAGCGCCACGTTTTGCCGGTGGGCAGCTTCAGCATCGGCCACCGCAGCGTGCAGACCGGCCACAGCTTCAATCCCTTCTTCCTGGCTAACCAACCCGGCCAGGCCACCGAAGAGAGCGGCCCGGTTTATTTTGGCGCGCTGGCCTTCAGCGGCGCGTGGCAGATTACCTTCGAGCAGCAGCACAGCGGCGACGTGCGCGTTTTCGGCGGCTACAATCCTTTCGATTTTGCACTCATTCTCCAGCCGGGGGAAACCCACACCACGCCCGCCTTCGTTTGCGGCGTTAGCGGCGAGGGGTGGGGTGGAGCCAGCCGCCGCCTGCACGCCTTCACCCGCGATTGCGTGCTGCCCAATGCTGCGCCGCGCCCGGTGCTTTACAACAGTTGGGAGGCCACCTATTTTGCCCTCAGCCACGATGGGCAGGTTGCCCTGGCGCGCAAAGCGGCGGCCATCGGCGTGGAATTGTTTGTGGTGGATGATGGCTGGTTTGGCGGCCGTCGTTCCGACTTTTCCGGTCTGGGCGATTGGACTGTCAGCCGTGATGTGTTTCCGAACGGCCTCCAGCCGCTCATCGCCGAAGTCCACGCCCTGGGCATGAAGTTCGGTCTCTGGTTTGAACCGGAAATGGTCAACCCGGACTCTGACCTTTACCGGCAGCATCCCGATTGGGTGCTGCACTTCCCCGGCCGCCCGCGCACGGAAGCCCGGATGCAGTTGGTGTTGGATTACGGCCGTGCCGAAGTCGTCGCCTACATTTTCAATGCTCTGGATGCCATCCTGTCCACCCA
>CALFEW010000155.1 GCA_937958365.1 uncultured Chloroflexota bacterium
TTGTAGGGGCAGGCCTTGTGCCTGCCCCATCCAGGGCGACCACGAGGGTCGCACTTACAAACTTTATGCGAATTTACGGAGAGGTAATTGCCGATGATGGTTGAGTCAGATGGCGTCGGTCGCCAGGGAATCTTCCACAGCGACGCTCGTCTGGCTGACGTGTTTTTTGCCCGGTGGTTTGGTAGGGGCCTGCCGCTGCCGCTCTCTGGTAAACAGGCTTTGCACGCCAATGAAAATCAGCGTCAGCGCGCCGACGGCGATGCGCGTCCACCAGGAACTCAGGTTGCCGTTAAACTGAATCAGCATCTGAATCAGCCCGGTGACCAACACGCCAAAAAGCGTGCCAAAGACATACCCCTGTCCGCCGGTGAGCAGCGTGCCACCAATCACCACCGAGGCGATGGCGTCTAGCTCCACGTTGGTGGCATACAGCCCATGCCCAGAAAGCAGCGACACGCTGAACACAATGCCCGCCAGCGCCGAGCAAAAGCCATTTAGCGCGTAAACAGAGATTTTGATACGGCCAACCGGCAGCCCCATCAACAGCGCCGATTGTTCGTTACCGCCAATCGCATAAACGGAACGGCCGTAGCGCGTAAAATGCGCCACATATATCCCCACAACCAGTATCGTCAGGGCAATGAGCGCCCCCAGATTAATAAAGCCCTTCTCCAGGCCCGGAATTGGCAGCCGGTACAGCGCCATCGCCCGATACAGCGGATGTCGGATAGGAATGGCGTCCAGGCTAATGAAAAAACACATCCCTCTGGCAAAAAACATGCCCGCCAACGTGACGATAAACGGCTGCACCTTGAACACGTGGATAATCGTGCCCATCGTCGCCCCCAACAGTGTTCCCATGAACAGCATAAGCGGAATGACGACAAACGGACTTAACCCCACCTTCTCAAGCAGCGCCGCCGAAGCCACCGAAGTCAACGCAATGACCGCCCCCACCGAGAGATCAATCCCTTTGGATAAAATCACAAACGTCATGCCAATGGAGGTGATGAGCAAAAAGGCGTTGTTGATAAACAGATTCAAAAACGCTTGCGGCTGCCGCATCCCCTTGTACTGGAGATACCCATACAGATACAGCGCGACAAAGACGCCAATCGTAGCCAGCAGGGGCATAAACTTCCGATCAATTTTCAGTCGCTCCATCATGGCTGGACTCCTTTACGCTCAAACAGCCGGCCCAGCACCAGCTTCGTCTGGTCAGAATAGAGCAGGATAACGATCAGCACGACCAGCGCCTTGATGGCTGAAGCCGCCATCGCCGGGACGCCCAGGGCGTACATGGTGGTGGTGGTGCTTTGGATGACCAGCGCGCCAATAACGCTGGCTAACAAGGAAAATCGGCCGCCCGTCATCAGCGTGCCACCAATGACCACGGCCAGAATGGCATCCAGTTCCAGGTTCAGTCCGGCGTTGTTGGCGTCGGCGCTTTTGACGTTAGCGCTGTAAATCAGCCCGGCCACACCGGCGCAGAAGCCGCAAATGGTGTACACAATCAGCTTGATATTTTTCTCGCTGATGCCACTGAGATAGCTGGAACGGCCGTTAATGCCCACCGACTCCACAAACAGCCCAAAAGCCGTCCGCCGCGCCAGCAGCCAGGCGAGCAAAAAGACAAACACCACAATAAACAGGGGAAAAGGCAGCCCCAGCACATAGCCGTTGCCAATGAAGAAGTAACGGCTGTAATAAACAGTGATAATCTGGCCGTTGGTAATCAACTGGGCGATGCCGCGACCGGCTACCATCAACACCAACGTCGCCACCATTGGCTGGATTTTGCCCCTGGAAATAAGCAGTCCGTTCCAGAAACCGCAGGCGGTAGATACCAGCAGCGCCGCCAGAATACACAACCACAAAGGGGTATAGGTCACATCCTTGATCAACTCCTCGGAGCTAATCAACTGCCGCGCCAACGCCGGATTGATGAGGACCGTAGCCGTCGCAGCGGAGATAGCTACCACCGCGCCCACCGACAGGTCTACGCCACCCGTGGCAATGACCATCGTCATGCCAACCGCCAGCAGCATCAAAATCGAGCCGCGATTAAGAATATCAATCAAAAAGCCGGAGAGATGACCATCTTTGATTTCAATGTCATAAAAGCCCGGCGTAAACAACAAATTGAAACCCATGATCAAGGCCAGGGCTAACAAGGGCCAAAATAATTGGCTGTCGCGCAGCCGGTGCCAGGAAAATCGTGATTGGTTCATGTTGCGCTGCTCCCTGAGCTGCTCCCTAGCCCACTTCCTGCCATTGCCTGCATAATGGTATGCTCGTCCACTTCCCCGGAAAACTCCGTCACCTTTTGTTGGTCACGCAAAACGGCGATGCGGTGACTGGTGCGCAGCACCTCTTCCAATTCGGAGGAAATGAAGATGCACGCCTTGCCTTCTTCGGCCAGTTCCAGCACCAGTTTTTGGATTTCCGCCTTGGCGCCGATGTCAATGCCGCGTGTGGGTTCATCCAGAATCAAAACCTGGGGATTCGTCGCCAGCCAGCGCGCCAGAATGACTTTTTGTTGGTTACCACCGCTCAAATTTTTGACCGACTGCTCAGCCGAAGGGGTGCTGATATTGAGCATTTTGATGAATTTGTCGGCCAACTGCTGCTGCTGCTGCCGGCTGAGGCGCTTGAGCCAGCCACGATTGGATTGCAAAGCCAGGGCGATATTTTCGCGGATGGTCAAATCCTCGACGATGCCATCGGCTTTGCGGTCTTCGGGACAAAAGGCCATGCCTCTGGCGATAGATTCGGCCGGGGAGAATTTGTGTACCTCATGCCCGGCAAAAGTAAGGGAACCGCTCTCCGGTTTATCCACGCCAAAGAGCAGGTGGGCCGTTTCTGTGCGCCCGGAACCCAACAGACCGGCAAAACCCAACACTTCCCCGGCGTGCAGCTCTAAATCGAAGGGATGGATGGAACCTTTACGGCCGTATCCCCTCACCTGTAATATCGGCTCTTCTTGCTGACGTTGGCCGCTCATCAATTTGATCTGGGCCATATCATTAAAGTCACCCACCATACGACCAAGCATCAAGGCGATCAGTTCCATACGGGGCAATACGGCCGTGTCATACGTCCCCACCAGCTTGCCATTGCGCAAAATCGTTACCCGGTCGGTCACTTCATAAATTTGATTGATGAAGTGCGTGATAAAAATGATCCCCAGCCCTTCCTCTTTCAATTTGTGCAAGACCTGGAAGAGGTTCTCCGTTTCATGTGTATCCAGGCTGGAGGTTGGTTCGTCCAGGATGAGGATTTTAGCGGAAGCGATTTCCAGAGCGCGGGCGATGGCCGCCATCTGTTTAATGGCGATGGAGTATTCGCCTAAATCTCTGGTCACATCAATGTCCACATCCAGACGCGCCAGAATTTCACGCGCCCGTTTTTGCATTCCTCGCCGGTCTATACGCCCCAATTTACGCGGTTCACGGCCGATCAAAATATTCTCGGCTACCGACAGGTTATCGCACAGGTTAATTTCCTGGTAGACAGTGCTGATGCCCAGGGCCTGGGCGTGCTGGGGAGATTTCACAAGGATAAGCTCACCGTCGAGAGTGAGACGGCCGTGATCCGGCCGTTCCACCCCGGTGATAATCTTGATCAACGTAGATTTCCCAGCTCCATTTTCCCCCACCAGCGCATGAATTTCGCCCGCTTTCAAGGTGAAATTCACATCTTCCAGCGCCTGCACGCCAGGAAAAGACTTTGAGATACCTTGCATCGTCAGGAGGGGGATGTCTGGTTCGTTGCGCATGGGATTCCTCGTTAACATAAAACGTAAAACGTAACTGCTTTCGTTACGTTTTACGTTTTACGGCTCACATGGTACGTTTAATACTGCCGCGAGGGCAACAACTCTTCCGCATTGTCAGGATAATAGACGCTTTCTTCAGAGGGCACCCAGTCCGGCAGTTGTTCGCCATTCACTGCGCGCAGGGCCAGTTCATAGAATTGCGGGCCGAGCAGCGGGTTGCATTCCACTGTCACATTCAGTTTGCCGGCAATCATCGCTTCAAACGCGCCGCGTACCGCGTCAATGGAGACGATCTTGATGTCCACGCCGGGTTGCAGGCCGTATTCTTCAATCGCCTGAATGGCCCCAATTGCCATGTCATCGTTGTGCGCATAAAGACCGACAATCTCATCGCCGTAGTTCTTCAAGAACGCTTCCATCACCTCTTTGCCTTTGGCGCGGGTGAAGTCCCCAGATTGCGAGTCAATAATTTCGATGTTGTCGCTCAATGTTTCCCGGAATCCGGTGTAACGGTCATTGGCAGGAGCCGAACCCACAGTGCCCACCAGTTCCACGATTTTGCCGCCTTCTGGCAAAAGCGTGTTCATTTCGTTGCCCGCTTTGCGTCCTTCTTCCACAAAGTCAGACCCCAGGTAGGTGGCGTACAGATCGCGGGGCACGTCGGCGCGGCGGTCTACCATGATAACGGGGATACCGGCGTCTTTGGCTTCTTGAAGAACAGTTTCCCAACCGGTTTCGACCACAGGCGAGAAGCCGATGACATCCACGCCTTCAGCGATGTAGGAGCGAATGGCAGCGATCTGGTTTTCTTGTTTTTGTTGGGCGTCAGAGAAGCGCAGGTCAACGTTTAACGTTTTGGCTGTTTCCTGGATGGAAGCTGTATTGGCTGTACGCCATTCGCTTTCCGCGCCAATTTGGGCATAACCAACGACCAGGTCTTCCATGGCCTTGGCGGCAGCCGGGGCTTCTGCTTCGGTCGCTTCTGTGTCATTGGTGGTAACGGCCGTGTCCGCCGCTTCTTCCCCACCTGCCGAGGAGCAGGCCGCGATCATCACAGACAGCAGCAAGAAAACAATGAGCAAACTAAGCTTCTTCATTCTGTTCATTCTCCTTTCCTTTTCAGGTCTAAAAAGCTGGTTTTAGGAATTCCGGGGGTGGCAAAACGTAAAACAAAAACGCAACCGGAAAAGTTTTGCCTAATGTTTTACGAACAA
>CALFEW010000156.1 GCA_937958365.1 uncultured Chloroflexota bacterium
CGGCAAAGAGCCGCTCATCGGCCAGCGGCTGTGCTTCCACCTGGACCCAAATCGCCATTCCTGGGAGCCGTCGCCGCCGCCCGGTTTTACCTTGCGCCCGGTAGACGCCGCTTTGTTGGCCGACCCGCAGATTGCCAACCCGGACTACGTGACTGAGGAGATGGTTTCGGAACGGCCGTCTGTCGCCGATTTTCTGGCCAAAAGCTTTGGAACTTGCGTCCTGGATGGTCCGCGCATCGTGGGCTGGTGCATGTCGGAATACAACACCGGCGGGCGCTGCGAATTGGGCATCGAAACGGCCGACGATTACCAGCGGCGTGGATTGGCCCGCGCCACGGCCGTCGCCACCATCCGCGAAGCTGCTGTTCGCGGTTACACCGAAATCGGCTGGATTTGCGATGGCGACAATCAGCCCTCCATTGCCACCGCCCAGAATCTGGGCTTTCAGCTCTGGCACGAAGACCCGACTTTTTACGCCTTTTTCGATCCGGTCATCAACTGCGGCGTGCATGGCAACGGCCGTTTTCGTCAGGGCGCCTACCGTGAAGCTATTGTCTGGTATGAAAAGGCCCTCAGCCAGGGCGACGGCCCGATCTGGCTGCTTTGGAATACCGCCTGCGCCTATGCCCACACAGGCAATCAGCCGCAGGCGTTTGCCCACCTTAACCGGGCCATCGCCGCCGGGTTTGCCGATCGGAAAGCATTGGAACAGTCCGAGCATTTTCAGGCGCTCCACAACAGCCCGCAGTGGACCGCGCTGCTGGCGCAATTGCCGAAGGATCGGGAAGAAGATTGATTCGCAGCCGTGGGACGCATAATCGCCTCCCTCCGAAATCCGAAATCCCAAATCCGAAATTTCCCAGGAGGCTATTATGACGGATGACGAATTGCTGGCTTTGTATGATCAAGAGCAGCGCCGCGACCCACAGTTTCCGGGTGCGCGGCGGGAAGCCGCCGGCGAGGTGGTGCGCTACGTGGACGAAACGGCCGTCGCCGAAGCTAATTATGTCCTCTACAGCCGCCTGACAACCGCCAACGCCGACCGCGTTATTCAGGAGCAGATGGATTATTTTGCCGCCAACGGCCGTTCGTTTGAATGGAAACTCTTCGACCACGACACCCCGCCCGATCTGCGCCGGCGGCTGGCAGCTCATGGCTTTACGATTGGCGACGCGGAGGCCGTCATGGTCCTGGATTTACAGCAAGCGCCGATTGAACTGCGTCAGCCCATCACCGCCGACGTCCGCCGCCTGTCCAACCCCGACGATGCTTACCTGGTCGTGCCCATCGAGGAGGCTGTCTGGGGTGGCGACCACCGCGACTGGGGCGCGCGTCTGGCCGAAGAAATGCGCACCGCGCCCCAACTGCTCTCGGTTTATCTGGCCTACGCCGATGGCGTACCGGCCTGCGCCGCCTGGATCAACTTTACGCCCAACAGTCAGTTTGCCAGCCTGTGGGGCGGCTCCACCCGGCCGGAGTATCGCAAACGGGGATTGTATACGGCCGTTCTCGCCACCCGCGTTCAGGAAGCCATCCAACGTGGCTACCGCTACCTCACCATAGACGCCAGCCCGATGAGCCGCCCCATCGTCGCCCGGCATGGCTTTCGTTTTTTGACCTATTCCTATCCCTGTTCGTGGGAGCCGGACGGCAAAGATTGAAGATCGAAGATTGGCAAGGGCATTACCTTGAATCTTCAATTCAGACGGAAGAAGTTTAAGATTCTGCTTTTTTGCGGCTTTGCGTTAAACCTGCTTACTCTTCTTCTTCCGCGCCCGCTTGCACGGTATCCAGGTGTTCCAGCATGTCCTCGATCGCTTCGCCGACTTCTGCTTCAACCTCGGTGTAATCACACTTTTCACAGACCCAGGTTGGCACTTCCTCCAGGCGTAGCTGACGGCCGTCTTCCAGTTCCACAACGTAATCCAAAAACTCTTCGCTCATTTCGCCCCGGCAGTAGGGGCACTTCATTGATTGCATACTTGCTCCAAAACGTAACCACCCTGAACCGATTTCCTTCCCGAAATCGGCCAGGGTGGTTAACTCCAGTTGTGAGGCTGTTTTTGTGTGTTGGCTCCCACAAGCCCAGAGACGGCCGTTGCTAACAGCCCCTCACACCAGCATTTAGGGTCATTCTCGGAGGTAAACGACCACCAAATACTGCAAACTGCGTATGGAATTTAAAACGCTGCCCTACGCCAACTGCTTTGCCGTTGTTATCCAACTTGCCGGATCAACGGCCTGCCAGGAGGCAACTTTGGTGATAATTTTCAGTTCTTCCGGTTGGGTGGTCGCCAATTGCGCAAAGGTTTTAATACCAGCTTCGTTCAGACGCCGGGCAAACGTTGGGCCAATGCCATTGATAACCGTCAGATCATCTGCTTTTGACTGCGGTTCCAATTTGGCTACGGCCGTTGGTTTTGGTGGCGCGGCTGGTTTGATTGGTTCTGGCGAAAACGCCAACTCTGGCAGAGTGGCGGCGCTTTCGCGCCCCAGTCCCAGCCGTTCAAAAACCAGGCTGACAAGCCCGGCTAATAAATTGACATAATTCTTGGGCATGACAATTTCCAACATCGTCTGCATCTCCTTTTGCGGTTCATCGCGCCTTTCTCATGACGCACTGCATCATTGTAACACAAAACGGCCGTCATTGTGAAATACTTCACCGACAAAATGCCGAAATTGGGTTGAATATCTTGTGGCGTTAATCGGCCAGGAAACGCTGGACGTAGGCTCCAATCACCGGATAGGCGAATGCGTGTCCCTGAAATGTACGCACAGCCGCCCACACCCCGATGATCATAAACACAAACTGGAACAAAAAGAGACAGCCGAATATGACAAAAGGAAAGAAAAGCAGCAGCGGTGGCTCTGTCGAATTGGCGGATAACATCATCGTGCCGCCCATCATCACAAAAAAGCTGGCAACGTAGATGATCATTCCCAGAAAAAACATGCCCAGTTGAGTCACCTGCCAGGCGATGGCCTGCCCGCCTTGCTGGCGCACATATTCCGACTTTTCGCGTTGTGTCAGCCAGACGATGGCCGCGAGCAGCAAACCCCACATCGGCACAATCACCGCCCCATTGGCCAGCCCGGCCATGATGCGTTCGTCAGAGGTTGGATGTTTTACTTCCATCGAAATACTCCCAAGAATGGTTTTGACGTCATGAGATTTGTAAGAGGCATGACGCCTGATGTGGCTAGTATCCGTATTCCGTATTCCGTGTTCGGTATTCCGTATTCCGTATTCGGTATTCCGTAAGGCGCTACCTCTGGTAAACGCCATCGGAACACGGAATACGGA
>CALFEW010000157.1 GCA_937958365.1 uncultured Chloroflexota bacterium
ACTGATACCCCTGCTGCTGAATGAGACTGAGAAAGCGGCCTTCATCTCCGGCCGACGACAGCAGGACCAGGGCATATCCATCCGGGCTGAGATGCCCGTGCAGTTGAGCGATGAAGCGCTCGATGACATCCTCGGCGCGAAAGGCGCGATCCAGGCTGTTTTTCGGCTGGCCGCGAAAGTAGGGTGGGTTGAAAAGAATCACGTCGAAGGTTTCGCCGGACACGGCCGTAAACAAATCCCCCTCGCGCACGGCCACACAACCCTCCACCTGATTGAGCAGTGCGTTGATGCGGGCGCAGCGTACCGCCGCCGGGTTCACGTCTACGGCCGTTACCGTGCCCGCCCATTGCGCGGCAAACACCGCGCCAATGCCCGACCCCGTGCCCATATCCAGCACCCGCGCGCCCGGTGGGATCAGGTGGGCATTGAACGACTGCACCATAAATTCGCTCGTCCAAAAGAGGCTGGGATTAAACACCTGGGGCAAGATGAGAAACGGCCGTTCCGCCACCCATTCCAGTACCAGCCGGTCAAACCGGTGGCGCTGGAACAGCAGAAACCGCGCTCGATACCCGGCGCGGGCCAGAAGGTGTGTCAGGTTAGGCAGCATGGGCAAACTGTACCACAAAGCCGGGCGATATAGTACCATAACCGCATGGTACGGTTCCGCCGCTTGTTTCCGCTGTTTCTTTTTCTCTTCGCCCTGTTGATTCGCCTGACGCTGGCAGCTCTGACCCAATTTGATGGGCTGTACGGCCAGGACGCTTTTGCCTATTTTTATTACGCGCTCGACCTGCGCGCCGCAGTGACCGCAGGTGAACCGCCGCCGCCCTTTGCCTGGCCCATCGGCTATCCGGCGCTGGTCGCCCTGTTGTCGTTGGTGACGGGGCCTCAGGCCGTCGCCGGACAAATCATCAGCCTGCTGAGCGGCGCGGCCATTGCGCCCCTGGTGTATCTGCTGGTGCTGGCCGTGCGGCCCCAGGCCATTCTGGGCGGGATGGTGGCAGGCACGTTAACGGCCGTTGCCGCCGAACTCGCTCTCTACAGTCTGGCCGTCACGTCCGACGCCGCCGGGCTGTTTTGGGCCACCCTCTCCGCCTGGCTGCTGCTGCGCTATCTGTCTCGCTGGCAAACGGGCTGGCTGGTGGCAACGGCCGTTGCCCTCTCGCTGGCCGTGATGACCCGTTGGGTGTATGGCTTGCTGATCATCCCCTGGGGCGTGGCGGCGCTGCTGGCCGCCCACGAAGCCCAACTCCCCTGGTCGCGCCGCGCTGCCGCCGCCGCCGCCGCGCTGCTGATTGGCGTCGTCCTGATTGGCAGCCAATTCCTCGGCAGCGTGGGCGGGGAACTGGCGCACACCGCCGACCTGCGTGTCGTGCGCTGGCATCCGGCCAACGCCTTCAAAAGCGCCGTGCAAAACAGCGACGGGTTTTTCGATTACGGCCGTCCCACCGCCCTCTATTACCTCCTGCCCGGCGGGCATCCCGCTTACGTTTTGCCCCTGTTCACCCCTTTTCTGCTGTTGGGTTTGTGGGCCATGCGGCGGCAGCGGCCGGCGTTCATCGCCTTATTAGTCGGCTGGCCGCTGACTATTTATCTCTTTTTGGCGGGCATGGCCTGGCAAAACTGGCGCTTTCCCCTGGCGCTTTTCCCGCCGCTGGTGGTTCTGGTCGGTCTGGGTGTTGATTGGGCCTGGGCGCGGCTGGCGGGGCGTTGGCGACCGTTGCTGCTGGTTTATTGTGCGGCGGCGCTGCTGGGCAGCGCCCTCTGGGCGGTGCGCGACGTGGGCAATTTTGCCGGCTGGGCCAATCGCTCCCGGCAAATTGCCCTCAGCGTCAGCCAGCAGCTTCCGCCGGAAGCCACGCTGCTGGCTTTTGGCCTCACCGCCACTGTCCAGCATTACACCACGCTCGATGTGCGCGAGCTTTTTTCGCTTTCGGAGCCGGAGCGAGAGGAAGTGGTGGCGGGAGCGGACGTTTATTTGCTCATCAACCCGGAGAACGTGCAAACCCAATGGGTGGGCAAAAGTCCGGCGCAGCATGTTGCCTGGCTGCAAACGCACAGCCATCTGGTCCCCATCGCCCACTATGACGCTTTTGTCTTGTACCGGGTGGCCCCATGAGAATTGCGCTCGTCGTTCCCGGCTTCAGCCGCGACGCCGACCATTGGGCGATTCCGGCGCTGCAAAATCTGGCGATCCGCCTGGCCCAAAACCACGAGGTCACGGTGTTCAGTTTGCGTTACCCGGCGGCGGGCGTTTACCGATTTGGCGGCCTGACCCATGTGGCCCTGGGCGGCGGCGTGCGGCGCGGCTGGGCGGCGATACCTCTCTGGCGCAAAGCGGTGCAAACCATTGTGGCGGCCCATCGGCGCCGGCCGTTCGACATTTTGCACGCTTTTTGGGTAGACGAACCGGGTTTAACGGCCGTTCTGGCCGCCCGCTACATG
>CALFEW010000158.1 GCA_937958365.1 uncultured Chloroflexota bacterium
GAAGAAGTTTTTGGGCGGGTTTTCCAGAAAATCTTCTTGTTCGATGTAAATCTCACGCGAGAAGGGGACGACGCGGATTTCGTTGTTTTCTTTGTCTTGCGGGTGGGTGGGTACTTCGAATTCTTCCACCATGTTTTCCGGGTAGTTGGTGACGATGAGTTTTAACGGCCGTACCACCGCCATCGCCCGCGGCGCAAACTGGTTCAAATCGTCGCGCAGCACATGTTCCAACAGTTCGATCTCCACAGTGCTGTTGGCCTTCGCCACGCCGATCAGCTCGGCGAACTTTTGCATGGTTTCCGGCGTATAACCGCGCCGGCGCATCCCCCGAATGGTCGGCATCCGCGGATCATCCCAGCCATCCACAAACTTCTCTTCCACCAACCGGCGCAGTTTGCGCTTGCTCATCACCGTGTACGTCAGGTTCAGGCGGGCAAATTCGATTTGCTGCGGCGCGTGGATGCCCAAATTTTCGATGAACCAATCGTACAACGGCCGGTGGTCCTCAAATTCCAGCGTGCAAATCGAGTGGGTAATGCCTTCGATAGAATCGGACTGGCCGTGCGCCCAATCATACATGGGATAGATACACCATTCGTTGCCGGTGCGCGGATGTTCGGCGTGCAGAATGCGATACATCACCGGATCGCGGAAGTTGATGTTGGGCGAGGCCATGTCTATTTTGGCGCGTAACACACGCGAGCCATCGGGGAATTCCCCTTGTTTCATGCGCTCGAACAGGTCAAGGTTTTCCGCAATGGGGCGATCACGGTAGGGGCTGTTTTTGCCCGGCTCCGTCAGCGTGCCGCGATACTGGCGGATTTCGTCGGCCGTCAGGTCATCTACGTAGGCTTTGCCGTCTTTGATGAGCTGAATGGCCCATTGGTAAAGCTGCTCGAAGTAATCCGAAGCGTAAAAGAGGCGGTCTTCCCAATCAGCGCCCAACCAGCGCACGTCGTCGGTGATGGCGTCTATGAATTCCTGCTCTTCTTTGAGCGGGTTGGTGTCGTCGAAACGGAAGTTGAATTTGCCGTTGAAGGCGCGGGCGAGGCCGTAATTGAGCAAAATGGACTTGGCGTGGCCGATGTGCAGGTAGCCATTGGGTTCAGGTGGAAAGCGGGTTTGGACACGGCCGTTAAAACGGCCGTTCGCCATATGTTCGTCAATAATATTGGAAATGAAGTTAGAACTGCTTGTTTCTTCTGTCATCGTCTGTTTCCATTGCTGTTGGTGAATTGTGTCGTATTTCGCGTGTCGTATCCCGTATTCCGTGTGCCGTGTTCAACTTCACGGATGACTGACAACGGATGACGGCTTACGAATGACCCGCAGGATTATAACCGAGCGGCATAGACTCTGCACATCATCCATTTAGCCGGCGCTTAGGCAAGCTATACAGAATCTCAATCCCGTCTTTACCTTTCCTTTACATTTACCCGGTATCTTATAAGCATGAACAACTGAGGCTAATGAATGGCCTCCACCCTTGAGGGTGCAATTCTTAACTGTACAAGGAGATTTAATATGGTAAAAAGTTTATCGTATATGTTTTTAGGCGGGATCATTGCTCTGGCTCTTGCGTTTGGTGGGTATGCCGCCTTTGCCCAGACAACCGACGACAGCACAGCGACTCCAGAAGCCGGTGACGCGATTCAAGACGATACAGCGCCCGATTCATCCGAACAGGGCAACGGCCGTTTCGGTGGACATCATGGCCTGGGTGGTCGTGGCGGTCTGGACCTGGACACTGAAGCCTTCCTGGCGGAAGCCCTGGGCATCACCACCGACGAATTGCAGGTCGCTAAAGACGCCGCCCACGCGGCCATCATCGAACAAGCCGTCACCGATGGCCTGCTGACCCAGGAACAGGCAGACGAACTGCTCAGCGGCGAATCCAGCCTGCGCGGGTTTGGCGGCCACGGCCTCCGGTTGGGTGGCACAGATCATGACGCCTATCTGGCCGAAGCGTTAGGCATATCAGTTGAAGAACTGGACGCGGCCCAAGAGACCGCCCGCGCCGCTGCCTTACAACAAGCGGTAGATGAGGGCCTCATCACCCAGGAACAGGTAGACCAGATGGCTGCGGCGCAGGCGTTAAAAGACGCCATTGACCAGGACGCCATCATCGCCGAAATCTTGGGCGTGACGGTTGAAGAGTACCAGGCGGCCAAAGAAGCCCACACTGTGCAAGACCTGGTAGACGCCTCCGGGCTAAGCCGTGAAGAGCTGGCAACGGCCGTACAAGAAGCCTACACCGCCGCCGTGCAGCAAGCTGTGACCGATGGCATCATCACCCAGGAACAGGCCGACGCGCTGGCAAACGGCCGTGGCATCGGCCTCGGCATGTCTGGCGGCGGGCGCGGGCATGGCGGGCACGGTGGTGGACGCGGTGGGTTTGGTCCCGGCGATTGTGACGCCAGCACCATCACCCCAGACGACAACACCACCCCGGACACGTCAGCCCCGGCAGACACGTCGGATTCGTCTAACGCTTAACATCATGACCAAATGAACGGTTTTAGATGGGTCCCATCTCCAAGATGGGACCCATCTTGCCAACAAGTACTGGTATAAAAAGAGCGCACCGTGAGGACGGTGCGCTCTTTTCTTCTTTAGAGGGGCGTAAACGTTGATAGCTAGGGAAACTTTCTTACGTACAATAACGGCTAAGAAACCGATACCTGGAGCGCATGTTTGAACCTTCAACAAAAGAAACTAACGGCCGTTCTCCTTCCCTTTCTCCTCTTCCTGACCATCACCGGTTGCCGGCAAACTGACCCACCTCCCGCCGCCCTGCTGGCCGGTCCATCAGCGCCAACGGCGACGGCTACCCAGACAACCACAGCCTCGCCCACATCTTCGCCGGCGCCCACCGCCAGCCCGACCCCAACCCCGACGCCCGCTCCCAGCCCCACGCCCACGGCAACGGCCGTTCCCCTCACCCTCACCGGCAATCCCCGCGCCGCCCAATTAGCCAACCTGCCCACTTCCCAACGCGCCGCTTCTTGCGCCATCGTGGACATTTTAGA
The DNA here is from genome assembly GCA_937958365.1 of uncultured Chloroflexota bacterium. Lineage (GTDB taxonomy): Bacteria > Chloroflexota > Anaerolineae > Promineifilales > Promineifilaceae > Leptovillus. Next base: position 3,030 of record CALFEW010000158.1, read on the forward strand.
TTTTCCCATTGACCCGCCCGACGCCCTCAGCGTCAGCCGGGGCGGCAGCGATTTTGGCGTCTTTCGCGACCGCTTCGGCAAATATCACGCCGGGGAAGATTGGCGCGCGCCGGGTGAAGGCTCCAGCTTTGGCAAACCGGTGTACAGCATCGGCAACGGCCGTGTGATGTACGCCGATCCAGAAGGCTGGAACCGCGACAAAGGCGTCCTCGTCATCGAACATATTTTCGCCGACGGCCACTCTTATTACTCGTTTTACGGTCATCTCGACCCACCGTCGGTGCTGCTGCAAGCGGGCGACTGCGTGCAGCGCGGCCAGACGGTGGGCAATATCGGCCGGCCGCGATCTTCACCGCATCTGCACTTCGAGATTCGCACTCACATGCCCTACGCGCCAGGGCCGGGCTACTGGCCCGAAGACCCCACCACCGCCGGCTGGCTGCCGCCCTCACAAACCATCTGGAACGAGCGGATGGCGGGCGCGCCGGGCGTGTTGTGGTTACGGCCGTTCCTCCCCACCGGCGCACTCCCCATCGGCCAGCCGGACGAAACCACGTTCCTGCTGCGCGATGGCGAACAGGTGGTCGCCGTGGGATTGGGCGACGGCCGTTGGCAGCCTTTACGCCTGGATGATCAGGTGGTCAACAGCGCCACGTTGTCCGGCGAATCACTGGTTGTGGCCGACCGGGAAGGGCAGGTGCGCGCCTTTCGCTGGTTAAATGGCGCGGCAGAACCGCTTTGGCAAATAGACCTGGAAGTGAACGGCGCATTGACTTTGTGGCCGCTGCCCGATGGCGGCGCAGTTGCCGGGTTGGGCACGCGGCTGTGGGGCATGGCGGATGGCAACTTGCAATGGACGATGGATGTGGGGGCACGGCCGTTCGCCTGGACGGCGACCGACGATACGTTACTCTTGACTACAACCGGCGACGATGGCGCTCTCTGGGCTGTAACCGGCGCGAATCCGCCGCAACAAATCGCAGCGTTCAGCGGGTATCCGTTGGTTGTGGCTGGCGTTCCCTGGCTGGCAGCCGCCGATGGCGTTTATCGGTTGGCGGAAGGCGGGGCGACCGAACAGGTGATGGCGCTGCCTACGGCGCGGCTTCAGCGCAGCGCCGTCGTGGCGCTGCCGGATGGCGGCCTGCTGCTGGCTCATTCAGACGCCGCCGACCGCCGCCTCATCGCCCTGAACGGCGATGGCTCACTGCGTTGGCAACGCTCCTTCGCCGGGCTGACGACCGGAGAGGTGGACCTGCTGGCGACGCACAGCGGCGTGTATCTGGTGGCGGACAATACATCCGGCGCAGCCGGTGAGGTGAAGGTGTATGCGGTGGATGAGGAAACGGCCGTACTCGCCCATCTCTTCACCGGCGGGACACGGTCGGGGGGTTGGGGGGATATGTGGGTAACGGCCGTAGGCGAAAACTTGCTCATCAACGCCGGCGGCGGCTCCATCCTGGCGCTGGATCCGGGGGCCGCATTGTCTTTGGTGGCCGCTATTAGGCAATAGGTTCGAGCAATCAGGCCTGATGCAGCAAAGGAGTCAAGTCGGTATAGGGAGCGTAATAACCCATCTGGCTCATCTGACGCAGATAATCATTGGCATCAGATAAAGAACAGATTTGCCGTTCAACAGCCATTACGAGACAACCGATTGTGCCAGATAACGCAATGCCCCAGGCTGCGGCGGCTTTCCGCGCCGCACGATCATCGGTAAGTAGAAGCCAGCGACGATGCCGGGCAATGATCAAACATGCGGCTTCACCTGCGTGCAAATTGGCGGGTAGATTCTTCAGGTCACGAAGTTGGGCTTCATCATTGATGTTGGTCAGGCACAACCAACCTGTCGGCACAAAAGGATGGATAAGGTCGGGGATATTGTTATAAAACGTGTACCCTTCAGCCATGCCAGTTCGGATTTCGTCATAAACTTCGACAGGTAAATAAAGCTGTCCAAAAAGCTGGCGCAGCAAATCAAGCTGACCAATAGCGGCAAAGTTAGTAAGAACTGTCGTGTTGGTGATGGTGGTCATCGTTTCAGGCGAGGTGACGGCGTAATTGATCCACTTCAGACTGGGTTTCAGCAGCGGTGACAGGACCTAAACGAGGTTGGATGCCTTTTTCCAGCAAGATGTCACGCATTTGCGCCCAACTAACCCCGGCCAACTGAGCAGTTTTGGCTAACGAAAGCTCTTCGTGTTCATAACGGTAGATTGCTAATTGGATGCGCAATTCAGGCCGGGTACGGAGCAGATGGCGCAGCGCGTCCTGGATGACTGCTTCTTCATTTTCGTACAGTTGGGCGCGAACAAAATCTTCAACTTGTAGCATGATTCACCTCGTAATCAAGACACAACTATTGTAACACAGGTTGTGGCGTTCTAGCGGGCGAGCAGGATGAGGACGGCCCCGCTGATGAGGAGGGCAACGCCAACAAGTTTGGGCGGTGGCAAAGGTTCGCCCAGGAAGCGCCAGCCCAGGAAAACGGCCACTACCAGACTAAACTGGCGCAGCGTGCCGGCATAGGTGGCCTTGCTAACGGTGAGGGCGTACAACACCATGACGTAGGTCAGCACGTCTAGAACAGCGACGAGGACAATGGCCCGTCGGTGGCGCTGCCATTCCTGGCGAATTTGGGAGCGGGGGAAACGGCTCAACAAAAGCAGGTAAAGCAGGCAAGACACGGCCGTATAGCTGTAATAATAAACAAACGGGTTGATGTGGGCGACGGCCGTTTTGTCCCACAAGGTATAACTCGCCACCGTCAACGCCGTCAACAAGGCAAAGACAATGCCCGGCTGGCGCATCTGGCCCAGCAAACGGCCTATGTCAGCACGACGGAAAGACTTTAACTGAACCACCAACACCCCAACGACGACGAGGGCAACGGCCGTTGCCCCCACCGCATCAATCGTTTCCCCCAGAAAAAAGTAAGCCAGAAAGGGCAAAAACAGGGCGCTGGAGCGGGCGATGGGATACGCGACAGACAAATCAACCCGCTTGTAAGCCTGGGCCAGGAAAATGTAGTAGGCAAAGATGAGCAAGGCCGCCACCGGGATATACAGCCAGATGCGTCCCTCGTAGCCAGGATCGGCAAATCCCTGGCGCTTAACCAGCCACACAAAAGGCAAGGCAAAAACGACGATTTCGGCGATTTTGCTGAGGCCAAAAAAAACGTCTTTTTGGTCCGCCTGTTTGGCTAGGAAATTCCACCAGGCGTGGGTGAACGTGGAGAGCAAGATGAGGGTGAAAGGCCAGAGGGTCATAGGTTGGGTTGACGGCAATGTGATGACATGCCCCGATTCTACCGCAACTCAGCCGGTTGATCAGTTCTTTGTCCCTTTGTGTCTTTGTCCCTTTGTATAAATTCCCAAACAATGACAATTGGCGCGCATGTGGATGATAAACGGCCGTTTCCCCCCAGCCCCCAATCAACGATAATGCAAACGAATATTTGTTAAGAATAGGATGCGGATTTCCGCGTTCCATTTGGAAATGGAGACGAACAACAACATGGAAAAGACAATCATCATCATCGGC
>CALFEW010000159.1 GCA_937958365.1 uncultured Chloroflexota bacterium
CATGATGATCCGGACTGTTTGGCCGTAGCCCGTTTACCGTAATCCGTATTCCGTATTCCGTATTCCGTAATCCGTATTCCGTAAGACGGATTACGGAACATGGAACACCAATTACAATTCAAAAACATGCTCAATTCCGTCATCCAACTCTATCCGCTGCCGGCAGTCGAACGGCCGTTAACCAACCTCTACCTGGCCCATAACCTGCGCCAGCACAGCCAGGTCAACCGCCCGGCCTTCGTCTACGCCAATTTTGTCGTCAGTTTAGACGGCCGTATCGCCATCCCTCATCCCAATGGCGGTCTCACTGTGCCCAAAAGCATCGCCAACGAGCGCGACTGGCGGCTCTTCCAGGAATTGGCCGCTCAGGCGGATTTGATCATCAGCAGCGGCCGGTATTTGCGCGATTGGGCCGACGGCCGTGCGCAGGAAATCTTGCAAGTAGACGACCCCCGCTTCGCCGACTTGCGCGTCTGGCGTGAAGCACAAGGTCTGCCACCCCAGCCAGACATCGCCATCGTCAGCGGCAGCCTGCGCTTCCCCATCCCCGACGTACTCACCGCCGGTGGTCGCAAAATCATCGTCTTCACTACCGCCAACCCCGACCCTGCCCGCGTGCGCGAGATCGAAGCCCAGGTCGGGCAAGTCATCGTCGCCGGTGATGAAACCGGCGTGCATGGCGCGCAGATGGTGCAGCACATGACCGACCTGGGTTATCGCACGGTCTATTCCGCCGCCGGACCCAAAATCCTGCACCTGCTGCTCCGCGACGGCGTACTCAACCGGCTTTACCTCACGCACGCCAACCGACTGCTCGGCGGCGATCCGTTCGCCTCCATCGTGGAAGGTAATTTGCTGGAAACGGCCGTCAACATGCGCCTGCACGCCCTCTACCACGATCCCCAGGGGCTGGATGGCCTCGGTCAGCTTTTCACCGTTTACACCCATAGTCAATAGTCAATTGCCAATGGTCAATTTTCAATTGCCAACTGCCAACTGCTAACGGTTTTCCCCTTACCGCAAGACCACTTCTGTCCACGCTTCCAACCACTCGTCGCGGTGCGCTTCGATGTTGGCCGGGTCCACCGTCACCGGCTCGGCCGGAAGGTGTATGCGATGGAGATTGCGCCGGAGTACGTGGCTGTGGCGTTGCAGCGGTATCTGGATGCGACCGGGAAACGGCCGGAGTTGGTGGAGGAGTAGGTGTTGGCGCGCCAACATGTGAGAGTTGGCAGTTTACGCTGTGATATTTGTCAGGTGAAACGGCCGTTGGGCGGTGGTATATTATGAAAACACACTGGACGGTCAATCATGAATTACAAAACATTTTTGTCAGAAAATGGAAAATACGCAGTTTGTGAAGTCACTGGCGTGATAACTGAGGAGAATGCTCTTGAGTTTACGGAGGCGTCAAATCAGCTCATTCATGCCGCGAATGTCAGGCGGCTGTTAACGGATGTCAGGAATGCTTCAAATAAGTTAGACGTTCTTGAAAACTACTCGTATGCTTATGATTCCATGGGAGACCTCAACCTCCGAAAAGATATACGTACTGCAATTCTGGTAGATAAAAATGATAGAAGTCACGATTTTATGGAAACAGTCGCTCTGAACGCCGGCTACAATGTACGAATATTCCGTGATAAAGAGGCTGCTATCTCATGGCTTAATGAGGATATGCCCTACTAAAAAATGGATCAACGCAGATTCATAATTTCACTATGGCTTACTCGCTCCAGGAGAAGTCAAAATGGGGCGCTGATTAACGCAGATAAACGCTGATAAGAAGGGGTTTTGGGCCTAAATTATGTGTCTTCTCAATATTTCGGGGCCGATCGGTGGCAAAGAGGTAAAAGCCGGGTTTACCCGGCGTTGTTTTATAGACCGGCGCTTTAGCGCTGGTCGTCGCCGGTTGTCCGCTGCGCCTGGAGCTAAAGCCCCAGGCTAAAAAACGACGCCCCGTAAACGGGGCTAGAGACGACCGTGATGGTAACGACAAGCCTCCGGGAGGCTTCCCAGATTATTGAGATGTTACTAAATTATCAATAAATCTGCGTTAATCAGGGAAATCTGCGTCCCATAATTCTTTTTCCGACAAGCTGCTAGAACAGTTTCATCACGAGTACAGAGATGAGGATTAACAGAAACCCGGTCAACAGACCTAGAATGGTCTGACGCAGAGAATTATTTGTATTGACGATAAAGTTCGCCCGTTCAGCCGGACTCATATCGGGCAAACTTTCCGTAGAGTACCTCTGAAAATAGTACCACTCTTCACCTGCTCTTAGCCGCGACATCACGCCAGCAATGATCACCAGACCACCAGCGATGAAAAATGCGTTGGAATATTGAATTGCCGTCTCCCACTCGTTCACCTTGCCAATGATCGCAATGATGATTCCGGCAATAATGGTGAATAAAATAGCTTCTCCGACCAGTTTGATGATGGCTATCATGATGGATCGTTTCATATGAGCCTCATTCGCAAATGAATTTGCTTGAGCCGTAAGCTGTAAGCTGTAAGCCGTAGGCGGTGTGACGTAGGGTGATGTCTCTGTGGACGCTGTTGGACAACGGCCGATGGACTTGGGGATATGGGCAACAGACCAGAGCATCCAATACCAACTTCAATATTACATCCCCCCGCATGGCTTTGTCATCTCACGATGTTTGCACTTTTTCATGCACCAAGTTTTTGCCAGGGATATGTCATTCCTTCGGCGTTGCTCAGGACAGGTCTGAGCGGAGTCTGCGAAGCGAAGAATCCCCATCTTCTGGCCTTTAAAACCAAAAGGGATGCTTCCCCGTTCGGCTACTCTCAGGGCCGAAGACTACGCTCAGCATGGCAGGCTCGCGTGTAGGGAAAGACAAAAACTGCAAAGATAGTGCATCTGACATTCTTCACCTTTGGCGTGGCAACATCCATCGTTACTTTTGGGTTTTAGCCTGTCGGTCTTGTTTATGCTATTTTTAAAGCCGTGCGTGTCCAACGGATTACGGAATACGGAACACGGAACACGCCAATCACCAATTGGCCTTTTTTGAGGGAAACCCATGCCAGCTATCACCCCGCAGCAATTTGTGGCGAAATGGAGCCAGATTCAACAAAAGGAAACGGCCGTTTCCCAATCTCACTTCAACGACATCTGCGCCCTGGTCGGCCACCTGCCGCCGCTGGCCTATGACCCATCCGGCCAGAACTTTGCCTTTGAGGCCCACACCGGCAAACCCGGCGGCCAGAAAGGGTTCGCCGACGTTTACTTCCGCGATCACTTTATCTGGGAGTACAAGGGGCCGCACAAAGACCTGGACAAAGCCTACCAGCAGTTGCAGCTTTACCGCGAGTCCCTGTCCAACCCGCCGCTGCTGATCACCAGCGACATCCACACCATCCTCGTCCACACCAATTTCAACAACTACCCGCGCCAGACGCACACCATCACCCTGGCCGATATTCTGGCGGGGCCGGGCGTGGAAAAGCTGCGCTGGGCCTTCTTCCAGCCGGACAAATTCACGCCGGACAAAGATCAGGAGCAGATCACCAAAGCCACGGCCGTTACCTTTCTCGCCGTCGCCAATGCCATGAAGCAGCACCAACAGCTTACCGGCGAAAGCTACACGCCGGAGCAGTTGGCCCATTTCCTGGTGCGCCTGCTTTTTGCCCTGTTTGCCGAAGATTTGGGGCTGCTGCCGCAAACCCTGTTCACCCAGATTGTGCAGAGCCGGGGCGGCAATTACGCCGATTTGCAGCCGATGCTGCGCGATCTGTTTGCCGCGATGCGCGCCGGCGGCCGGTTTGGGCTGTGGAAGATTCGTTACTTTGATGGCACGTTGTTCGACGATGATTTTGTGCCGGAGATTCCCCACGACCTGGGCAAAACGCTGCTCCAGGCGGCCGGCCAGGATTGGTCGGGCGTGGACCCTTCGATTTTTGGCACGCTGTTCGAGCGCATCATTGACGAGAGCAAGCGGGCGCAGTTGGGGGCGCATTACACCAGCGAGACGGACATTATGCTGATTGTGGAGCCGGTGCTGATGGCCCCCTTGCGGCAGCAGTGGGAAGTGGTGCGCGGCCAGGCCAATTACCTGCTGTTGGGCGGCGGCGGCGCGGCGGCGCGGCAGCAGGCGGCCGCGCTGCTGGGCGATTTTGCCGCCCAAATCGCCGCCGTGAAGGTGTTGGACGCGGCCTGCGGCTCTGGCAACTTTTTGTACGTGGCCTTGCGCGAACTGCTGGACTTGCAGAAGCAGGTCATCGCTTATGCGGCGCGGAAGGAGCTGCCGCCCATCCCGCTGACGGCCGGGCCGGAGCAGCTTTATGGCATCGAGGTGAACCCCTACGCCCACGAACTGGCGCAGATTACGGTGTGGATTGGCTATTTGCAGTGGCGGTTTGAGAATGGTTTTGGCGAATTGGCCGACCCGGTGTTACGGCCGTTACGCAACATCCGCCGCATGGACGCCATCCTGGCCTACGACGGGGACGGCAAGCCCATAGAACCGGAATGGCCCGCCGCCGACGTCATCATCGGCAATCCGCCGTTTCTTGGAAGCAAAATGACACGTGCCGAATTGGGTGATAAGTATGTTGACGAAATTCAATCTTTATACGGTCAACGAATCCCCAAAGAAGCAGATTTGGTGTGTTATTGGTTTGAAAAAGCTCGAGAAGCAATT
>CALFEW010000160.1 GCA_937958365.1 uncultured Chloroflexota bacterium
AATCCGTTTTCGCGGACTAAAAGGCCGTTTTCCACCCTCGTCTCGTCAGGCGTGGCTCTGGTGCGGGGCGCTTGGGGGGAGATAGATAGTTACGCCACAACAGGCGCAGCCCTTCGGCCCAGCCTTCGTTACCGGGTATCGGCAGGATAAAAATGGCGTAATAAAGAAGCCCCAGGAGAAACGTGACAAAAACGGCCGTAGCCCACCAAAACCCGCCAAATCGCCCAAACGGGTAGCCGGTCGCATCCGCCAACGTATAGCCAACGACGCCGGCTACCATCATGGCGACAATCAGACCGGCAACGCCAAATTCAACTCGTTGTTTTGTCGGAGTTCCCTGCCCTTTGCTCAATGCCACACCGTCCTGGTGAATGTGTGCTTTCGCTCGTGGCAACTATACCATAACTTGCCACACTTGGGGTAAGACGAGCAACCTTGTGAAAAATTTCTGTAGCCGTTGACGCCTCACGGAAGCCTGTTATAATTCCGTCCTGCTTACAAACAGCATACCGGGCGGTTAGCTCAGTTGGTTAGAGCGCTACGTTGACATCGTAGAGGTCACAAGTTCGAGTCTTGTATCGCCCATTTTTTGATGACGGCAACGGCCGTCATTTTTGTTTTAAATCCACCGGCCAACAAACCCCCATAGGATCCCGCAGAAAACAGGACATGGAAAACGCGGATGGTTGAGATTCTCGCGGATAAAAATGGTTAAAATCCGCGTCTATCCGCCGCACCCGCGAAAATCCGCGTCCCATTCACCCGCAATCCATCACGAACGCGACAAAAGACGGTCCACTTTGGAGCGCACCACCATCATCACCATGTCGGTGGTTTTGAATTTACCTCTGATGCGGCCGAGTTGAAAGTTCGCCAGAGTAAAGTTCGGCGGGACGTGGGGCTGTTCGGCTTCCGGCTTGCGTTCCAGGCTGAGGGCTTGGGTGGGACAGGTGGAGACGCACAGACCACAACCAATGCAGCGATCCAGATTGAGTACGGCCGTTTCCCCCACCATTTCCACCGCATCCATCTGGCAGCGCCGGGTGCAAGCGCCACAACCATTACACAGGTCCGCCTCCACTTTGGCAAAAAACGCCGAAGCCAGAATGCTGGCCGGCTGCGGATGCAGCTTGGCGCTGCGCAGCACGCCGCAGCAGTCGCCGCAGCAGCAGCAAATAAACGATGCCTTCTGCGAATTGCTGGGCTGCAACACCAGCCCGGCGCGATTGGCCTGCTTGAGAATTTTCAAGGCTTCGTCCTGGTCAATCAC
>CALFEW010000161.1 GCA_937958365.1 uncultured Chloroflexota bacterium
GATGTCGGCATCCTTCGCCGTCAGCGTCGGAAAGCGGGAGGCGATGGCGGCGATTGAAGAGGGCGTCGTATTTGGTCTGGCGCCAGAGGGCACGCGCAGTTATTCAGGACAGTTGATGGCGGCCAAAGATGGCGCGGCTTTTCTGGCAACCCGCGCCGGCGTGCCGATTGTGCCGGTGGGCCTGGTGAACTGCGACCGTTTATTCCAAAATTTCAAGCGGCTGCGACCAACGACTTTGGAGGTGCGCATTGGCGAGCCATTTACGCTGCCGCAAGCCGATGAACGAGTGCGCGCCAGAGAACTGCCGGCTTATACGGAGCTTATCATGGCTCACATCGCTGCCTTGCTGCCGGAATCTTATCGGGGTTATTATGCGGACAGCCCGGCGCTGGCGGCGCTGCTGGCCGGGGAAGACCCCTGGCCGGAGTGTGTGCGGTAGCCGCGCTTGGCTGGCTGTTTATAGCTTACAGCTTTATTACAGTGGAGGAAAAAATCGTTTTTGTAAGACGTCTGTAAGGTATTACCACTATAAGGAGATGCAAATGGAACACTTGAACAGTCTCGCGCAATTGGGTGACATTCTGGTTGTTGATGATGAAGCATCGGTGGGGGAAGTGGTGAGCCTGTATTTGCAACGGGAAGGATTTCAGGTGCGGGTGGTGCGTGACGGCCGTCAGGCCCTGGAAGCCATTCGCCAACAGTTACCTGCCCTGGTCGTGTTGGATTTAATGCTGCCGGAGGTGGACGGCCTCTCGATATTGCGGTCGCTGCGTCATGATAAAACCACCAACGTGCCGGTCATCATGCTTACCGCCCGCCAGCAAGAAACCGACCGCATCTATGGTCTGGAACTGGGCGCAGATGATTATGTGACCAAGCCTTTTTCGCCGGCCGAATTGGTTTCCAGAGTGAAAGCGGTTTTGCGGCGCTCGGCTGGGGCGATGGGCGGTGGAAGTGGGCAACGGCCGTTAACCTTCACCGACTTCACCATAGACCCCAATACCCGGCTGGTCATGGTGCGCAGCCAAAACGTAGACCTGACCGCCACCGAATTTAATCTGCTCTGGTTCTTAGCCTCCAACCCCCGCCAGGTCTTCAAACGCGACCAACTGCTAGAAAACGTCTGGGGCTTCTCTGAATACGTAGACCCCAGCACCGTCACCGTCCACATCCGCCGCCTGCGTGAAAAAATAGAAGCCGACCCCAGCAATCCCACCTGGTTAATCACCGTCTGGGGCGTGGGCTACAAATTCGAGCCGGGTTAAACATGGTCAACACACTCGATCAGAGCAAAGCGATGGCCTGGTTATCGCGGGCTTCCTGGCGCATTTTGCTGCTGGGCGCGGCCCTGGCGCTGCTGGTCGCCGTCTTGCTGATGCAGGCGCTGATGCAAGCGCCGCTGGCCGACGTGGCCCAATTGGTGACGACGCTTACCGTGACTTCCCTTATTTCACTGGGGGTGGGTTACGTCCTGTTTCGGTACGCCACGCGCCATTCGCCCTCGTTTAGTCTGACGCTGGTCTTGACCTATGCCTGGGCCGGCGTCGTCACGCTTTTTAACGTCTGGATCATGTCGGAGCGCATGTTCGCCAGCCAGCATGACTTGATTTTGAGCGGGGTGCTGCTGTTATTTGCGGCGATTGTAGCAACTTCGTTTGGCGTATTTGTGGCCGCCAATCTCAATACCGGCTTGCGCGAACTGGCCGGTTCCGCCCAACAAATTGCCTCGGGCAACCTGGAAGCGCGGGTTGTGGTAAACGGTCACGACGAGGTGGCCCAGGTAGCGACCACTTTCAACGACATGGCCGCTCAGTTGCAGCAGGCGGCCCGTGAACGAGAAGAGATGGAAAAGCTGCGCCGCGACCTGATCGCCTGGACTTCTCATGATCTGCGCACACCGCTTACCAGTATCCGGGCGATGATTGAGGCGCTGCACGATGGCGTGGTGGATGACCCAGAGACGGCGCAGCGTTATTACCGCACGATGCGCGCCGACATTATTGCCCTGAACAGCCTGATTGACGACTTGTTTGAATTGGCTCAACTGGAGGCCGGCGGGCTGCATATCGAACTTGCGCCGCATTCGTTGAGCGATTTGATTTCGGATGTTGTGGAAGGGTTTCAGGCGTTGGCGGCGCAGCGACAGATTCGGCTGCTGGGCGACGTGGCTGCTAATCTGGACCCGGTGCAGTTGAATGCGGTCAAAATCAACCGGGTGCTGGCAAATTTGCTCAGCAATGCGCTGCGGTACACGCCAGATGGTGGAGAGATTCGGGTAACGGCCGTGCGCACCCCAGAAGGCGCGGTGGTGACGGTGCAAGACAGCGGCGCCGGTTTTAACACAGCCGACCTGCCGCGGGTGTTTGAACAGTTTTATCGGGGAGAACAGGCCCGCACGCGGGCGACTGGCGGCGCGGGTTTGGGTCTGGCGATTGCTCAGGGGATTGTAGTGGCGCATCACGGCCGTATCTGGGCCGAAAATGCGCCGTCAGGGGGCGCTCTGGTCGGTTTTGTCCTGCCAGATTAACCGACTACAACTCTCTGGGAGACTGAACACCGTACACTCTTCAGTCTCCAGTGAAATACAGAATTGCTCTCTGTGCGGGTCGTTTAGTTTGTACGCTACGTTTGCTGCTGGATGAATGGAACGCGGATAAACGCAGATGCGGCCGATTTTCGCGGATAAAAACCATCACTATCCGCGTTTATCCGCTGCATCCGTGAAAATCCGCGTCCCATTTTTTAACCCATTTCTTAAAAGTGCAAAGATAGTGTGGTAGCTGGCAACCTACATCTCTTCCCGATAGGTAAAGCCATGTTTCTTGCGCGCGTGCAAAACGGCGCGGCGCAGAATTTCATAGACGGCTTCCGGGTCTTTGACGTTCTTAAGCGTGACCCGCGGGTCGCTGGGATCATGGCTGTGAATAAAAATGTCGCCGATGTTGATCATGCGTTCGGACATGGTTTGTTTGTAGTCCAGGTCCTGAATGCGAACCAACTCGATGTTTTCACGGGCTTTGCCCAAGACGCCAGAAGTGATGCGAATGCGCTCATCGGTAATGGTGTAAAACAGCGAAATAGACAGGAAGGGACGCCCTTCCCAAAGGATGTCTTCTTTGTCATCGAGGAGGATGTCGCTGGAAACGGCCGTGTTCATAACCTTCCCTTCCTCACCCATCTCCCCATCTATCGCTAACAAAGCGGATTCCGAAGCCACGTCAACCAGGGCATCCAGGGTCGCCTTGTCTACCCCGCTGACGTCAATGCCTGATTGCTCAATCGCCTGTCTTACCTGGGATTTTATCTTGGTGTTGGTTTCCTGAACGGACATAATTTGCCTTCCTTTTGATGTAATCAGCTAAACAGAATCCAATAATACTTTGTACGTTTATTCTTAACTTCCCGGAAGTTGATTCGAAACTTCCAAGAAATTGTTCGCATTTTCCTAAGCGCTTATCAAAATTTTACAAAACATTGATAGCATAATGCACGGTTGTCGGGTTGTCAAAACATAATCTGACCGTTACAATAAATTTTCGTTAAATCAAGACTAAATCAACCTCTTGGGTTGTAGGTTGTGGATTGTAACATGCCAATATACATATATCGTTGCAAAGATTGCGACCATGAATTTGAAATTCGTCAGCGCATGACCGAAGAGCCGCTGACGTTATGCCCCGTTTGTCAGGGCGAAATCCGGCGGGTTGTCAATTCGGTTGGCGTTGTTTTTAAGGGCAAAGGTTTCTACGTCACCGATAATCGTTCTGGTCAGAGCGCCATGCTGCCCGGCGCAAAACAAGAAAAGGCCGAAAAAAGCGCCGCTGCCGAAGGTGGTGGCAGCGAAAGCAGCAGCAGCAGCGGTGAAAGCAAACCCAGCAGCGAAAGCAGCCCAAAAGAAACAAAAGCAGAAAAAGCGCCGACAACGGCCGTCTAACCCCCCTATACCAAACCTGCAAAAATAAAAGCCTGCCTCTTACGAAGGCAGGCTTTTTGCTTTAAATAAAACGCCAGAAGATGTCCCCAGGCGCTCTCAATCAAAAATCACGCTAAACTTGAAACCCCCGATTCGCCGAAACGATCTTCAGGCTAAAATCGGTGACGTAAGTTTGCAGTTTGTCCTGAAGCTGGTTCCAGGAAGCGCTGCGCAGCGCTTCATGCATATTATCTACAGACGGCGTGATGCCGCTGGCCAGCTTTTGTTCACACTTGCCGTAAGTGGTATACCACACCTGAATCTCATTAATGCCCAGCTTGTTCATACCAGGCATAAACTCATGAACCAGAAACTCGTAATACTCAGATTCGGTTTCCGGGCGAATATTCCAGCGCATTAAAAGTTTGGTAGCCATAACTGTCCTATGAGTCACCCGCAGCCCGCAGCGCCCTGCCCCTGCAACTTGCCGTTACGATCTGGGTGTCAATAAGATGATCTCGGTTTCTTCCGGCAGATTCGCGGCCGAAATCTTGAGGACGCTTTCCTCTTTGGGTTCGGTGACGCCCATTTCCTTTAAGAAACGTTCTACCCCATCCAACTCGACGGTTAAATTGGGCAAATGGTAATGCATAGGGATGACAATGTTGGGTTCAAGCATAGATACCAGCTCAGAGGCCTGGGCGGCATTCAGACTGTTCCCCCCGCCAACCGGCAGAAGAAGGACACGAACTTCTTCCAACGCTTCAATCTGCGTTTGTGTGGGTACTTTTTGCATATCACCCAGGTGGGCAACTGTCAGGCCGTCATAGTCAATGAGGTAAATCACGTTTTGGCTTGATTTGGCCTCGCCCGGCATGGCAATGCCGGTGATGAACACATTGCCAATTTCATATTCGCCCGGACCGCTCAGGACGTGTTGATAGCCGCCAATTGCCTCCGGGTTGTTATGCCCTTTAGCATCATGGCTGACTGTGATAACATCCCCTTTTATCTTGAGCGAAGGTAATCCCAGACTTGAATCGTAAGGGTCCGTGACCACGGTTGCATGTTTTCTTTCTGTGATGCGAAAGCAGCTTAGTCCATACCACGTAATTTCCATAAAAAATGCTCTCCTTCGTGGGCGCAATTATACTCCATTCCTGGATAATAGACAGAAGGAAGCACATGAACCCGGCTGATTTTCGACTGCTGGAATTGGGAAGCGGGCTGGTTACATGGGGGGCAACAACGACGTGTTGGCTGCCCCCCGTCTTGTCCGGTTACGCGGATGCGCAGTTTGACGATTATGGGCTGATGGCCGGGAGTTACGGCCGTTCCCGTTATCGTTGGCGGCCCGGCGTGGTTTTGTCGCTAAACGCCCGCTTTTCACATGAAGCGGATCAGTTAGTGGGTACGGCCGGGTTTGGTTTTTGGAATGCGCCTTTTGGCGATCCGTCGGTGCGCTGGCCGGCGCTGCCGCAGGCGACGTGGTTCTTTTTTGCCTCTGCGCCGTCAGATTTGCCGCTGGCGGCGGAAGGCGCGGGGCGGGGTTGGTTTGCGGCAACGTTGGATGCAGGCCGGGGCACGGCCGTTTCACTCATCCCCTTCGCCCCTGCTGTCATCCTGCTCAATCGGCTGCCTGCTCTGCGCCGTCGTCTGTGGCCGACCGTGCGCCGCCGCCTGAGCATGAGTTTTGCCCCCGTTTCCGCCGGGATGACCGCCTGGCGCCATTACGAACTGGCCTGGCTGCCCGATGGCTGCTGCTTCAAAGTGGACGGCCACATGCTGCTGCAAACGCCGCACAGCCCGCGCGGCCCCTTGGGTTTTGTCTGCTGGCTGGACAATCAATACATGGTGGCGACGAACGACGGCCGTTTCCGTTGGGGTGTGCTGCCTGTACCCGCGACGCAATGGCTGGAAGTGCAAGATTTGACCATGCAAAGCGCCGGATAGTTTTTGACATGGTAAAACGGCCGTGCTATACTTCGCACCCTTGTAAAGACCTCTCCGAGGGATGGAGGGATGGCCGAGTGGACGATGGCGACGGTCTTGAAAACCGTAGTAGGCTTTGCTTACCGGGGGTTCGAATCCCTCTCCCTCCGCTGACAAATTGCTAGAGGATTGTACCGACAATCAGTTTTGGGACACGTTTATCG
>CALFEW010000162.1 GCA_937958365.1 uncultured Chloroflexota bacterium
GCTCGTGCATGGCGGCTTAGTCTTGCAGGGTCAGGCGGTCGAAAGCGGCGGCAAACCGTATCAGGTATGGATACAACCTGTGCGGCGCTTGGTGCTGACTGTGCCGCCGACGGACGAAGAAGCGGGCCCGTGACGCCATGTCCGGCGAATTCCAGGGCATTGGCGCGGAAGTGGAAGCGGTAGATCAAGACATTGTTATCGTCTCGCCGATTGAAGGGTCGCCGGCAGAAGCGGCCGGATTGCAGCCGGGCGACATTTTGCGGCAGGCGGATGGCGTGGATTTGACGGGTATGGATGTGTACGAGGCAGCGCAGTTGGTGCGTGGGCCGGCGGGCACGGCCGTTCTTCTGCTCATCGAACGCGGTGACGAATCCTTTGAAATTGAAATTGTGCGTGATTACGTGGAACTCAAAAGCGTGCGCAGCGAGATTCTGGATGGCAACATCGCTTACCTGCGCCTGTCTCGTTTTGGCAACCAGTCCGGCGACGAGTTGGAACAGGCACTGGAAGAGATGATGGCCGCCAACCCGGCCGGCCTGATTCTGGATTTGCGGCGTAATCCGGGGGGCAGTCTGGACACGGCCGTAGACATCGCCGACCAGTTCCTGCCCGAAGGCATCATCCTGCGCGAACAATTTGGCGATGGCAACGAACAACTCTATGAATCCACCGACAAAGGCCTGGCCGAAACGGTCCCGCTGGTCGTCCTCATTGACGAGGGCAGCGCCAGCGCCTCCGAGGTATTGGCCGGGGCCATCCGCGACGAAGATCGGGGCATTCTCATCGGCCAGACCTCGTTTGGCAAAGGCACGGTGCAAACCTGGCAGGGCCTGAGCAACGGCGGCGGCGTGCGCCTGACCATCGCCCGCTGGCTGACGCCCGACGAAACGTGGATTCATGGGACAGGGTTGGAGCCAGATTACTTTATTCCGTTACCAGACACAACTTCAGGTGAGGAATTTGAGGATACGCAGTTACAGGCGGCCATCAGCTACCTGTTGGGGAAAACGATCATCAGCGTGCCGCCGGTGGAGGAAATGGAAGGATAGGAGAAATTGTCAATGGTCAACTGTCAATGGTCAATGGTCAACGGTT
>CALFEW010000163.1 GCA_937958365.1 uncultured Chloroflexota bacterium
CGCAGCCAGATGAGGGAATAGAAAAGGGGTTTTAGAGGAGGGTAACGGCCGTTTCCCCCACCATCAGCGGCAGGTTATTGTCGAGAACGGCCGTTTTTACATATCCCAGACCCAGCGCGCCCGCCGGACCATAACCGACAGACGTGAGCGTGCCTGCCCGTTTGCCGTCGGCGGTAATGTCGCTGCCGGGTTCGGCAGGGGCGGCTAAGGCCAGCCGCGCCAATCGTTTGGCGAGTTTGCCCCGGCTTTCCAGGCGGGCAATGATTTCCTGGCCAATATAACAGCCTTTCTTGAAAGACACGTCGTCCCACAGGTTAGCTTCCAGGGGGATGTATTCCTGCGTCAGTTCGCGGCCAAAACGAGGCTGACCACTTTCGATGCGCAGATAATCATAGGCAGGTTCATCGGCAAACACCAGACCGGCAGTCAGCAAATGGATTTGCAAGCGTTCTTTGTCGGCTGCCTGAGCCGTCACCAGGTAGCCGTCTCCGGCGATAGGGTCGGCGCGGTGCAGATAGGCGGTAACGCCGCCCACGTCGGCTTTGCGCCAGTGATGCCGGGGAAGATCGGTTTCGGGGAAGCCGGCGCTGCCCAACTTTTGTCCGGCCTGAGGGCCATAAACGCCAAAAACGGCCGTTTCCTGGCTCAAATCCTGCAACCGGAAATCATCGTTGAAAAATACAAAACGCAGCAGATAACGGGCGATGGGATCGGCGTTGCCGTCGCCGGTAAGCACGTAAACGGCATCGCTGGCGGCATAGAGGACGATGCGGTCAATGATGCGGCCGATGTCGGTGGTGAGAATGGTGGCCGCGCCTTCGCCGGTTTGCAGCTTTTTCACCGCCTGGGTAGACATACGATGCACCAGGTCCAGCCGGGTGGCTCCGGTGAATTTCAGCATACCGGCGGCGCTGTGGTTGACGAGAACGGCCGTTTCATGGGCGGCCTGATAAACGTCAGGCGGAATCTGACTGGTCATTGTTGTACTCATGGGGATTTTCCTCCAGGGAAACGGCCGTGAGTGGGATGAGCAAATCGGTGGGCGGTTCAGGATACTCGTCGGTCCATTGGGCGGCAAAGGTTTCAATTGCCACGATGTAACCGGCCTCTCGGTCGTAAGTAAGGGCGGCGGTGAGTTGGGCCAGGGAACGGCCGTTGAGCCAGGCATAACGGCGTGGATTCATGAAATCCTTTTCCGAGAACTCTTCCAGCCATTCTTCCACCTGCACCCGCACGCGCTGAAAATCGTCGAAAATGGCGTCCAGATCGCGTTCGCGGTTTTCGATGACGCGCTGCTGATCATAGTCGGTGGGTTGGTCCAGGGCTTGCAGCAACGCTTCCGGCTTCTGGCCCCGGTTCAGGAACATAAAGCCGGTCACCAGCTCGGCTTCCCAGGCCGTTTGCAGCGCCAGGCAGTCAACGATGGACAGCTCGCCGACGACGTTGGGCGTTAAGAGCGCCTCGTCGGGCAACGTTTCTAAAGCTACCAGCAGCCGTTCGCGGCTGCGGTCTAAATTGTCTAATGTGTTTTCCAGATAGTGCATGGTTTTACCGAAATCCTGTTGGGGCCGTAACGGCCGTGTCATATGACCGTCCATTCTAACACGGTGACATTTGTCACACCAAACCGTGATCCTCTTCATGCGTCGTATGTGATTATCAACTGTGGACAGGTATAATGGGCAACGCTTACACTACCGCATAAATATTATGAGTCGCAGATTGGACCAATCTCCAACACAGGTCCAAA
>CALFEW010000164.1 GCA_937958365.1 uncultured Chloroflexota bacterium
CATTAGACTTTACTGGGAATCGTTGGTGGTGGTAACGGCCGTGTTTCTGGCGATCAAGCTGCTTGTCTTTCTCGGTATGGGGCTTTACAAGCATTATTGGCGCTATGCCAGCATTGACGAACTGGCTAATTTTGCTCTGGCCAGTGTGTTGATTGCCGCCTTTCAGGGGGCGGCCTTGTTTGTCTGGCTGCGGCCGACCGGATTGGTAGAACCTGCTTTTCCGCGCTCTATCCCGTTCCTGGACGTGTTGTTGGCCGTGCCATTGGCTGGCCTTATCCGGTACAGCGTGCGTTATATGGACCATCAGCAGCGGCGCGGCCATACAGCGCAGACGGTGCGGGCTATCGTCGCCGGCGCCGGCGACGCCGGGGTGATGATCGCCCGCGAACTCCAGCGGAACCCCCAGTTAGGCATTACCCCTGTCGCCTTTGTGGACGACGACAAACAAAAGCACCACATTCGTATTCAGGGCCTGACGGTGATGGGCGACCGGCAGGACATTCCACGACTGGCGCGTGAATTGGAGGCCAATCAGGTAATTATGGCCATGCCCAGCGCGCCCGGTAAAGAGATTCGCGAAATTGTAACCATTTGCGAGAAAGCACGTTTGCAGGCCAAAATCATCCCCGGTATTTTCGAGCTTCTGGATGGGGCGATCAGCGTCAAGCAGTTACGCGACGTGCGCATCGAAGACTTATTACGCCGCGAGGCGGTAGAAACAGACGTGGCTGTGGTGCAGGCTTCGCTGGCCGGGAAACGGGTGTTAATCACCGGCGGCGGGGGTTCTATTGGCAGTGAATTGTGCCGTCAGGTGTGGCGCTGCGGCCCGGCGCAGTTGATCTTGTTGGGGCATGGCGAGAATTCGGTGTTTGAGGCGTATCATGAACTGCGCCGATTGGGCGTACCGGCGGAACGGTTGACGGCGCTTATTGCCGACGTGCGCTTTCCGGAACTCATTCAAACCCTGATACAGCAGCACCGGCCGGATATTATCTTCCACGCGGCGGCCCATAAACACGTGCCCCTGATGGAGATGAATCCGGCAGAAGCCATTACCAATAATGTGATGGGCACGCGCAATTTGTTGCAGGCGGCGCTGGCGGCCAACGTGGAACGTTTTGTAATGATCTCCACGGATAAGGCAGTGAAACCTACCAGCGTCATGGGGGCCAGTAAACGGACGGCCGAGTTGTTGGTTCATCGGGCGGCGCAGCAAAGCGGCAGACCTTACGTGGCGGTGCGGTTTGGCAACGTGTTGGGCAGCCGGGGCAGCGTGGTCTTAACCTTCCAGAAACAAATTGCCGCTGGTGGACCGGTGACAGTGACCGACCCGGAGATGACCCGTTTCTTTATGACGATTCCGGAAGCGGTGCAGCTTGTTTAGCAGGCCAGCGT
>CALFEW010000165.1 GCA_937958365.1 uncultured Chloroflexota bacterium
AAAATAACAAAATTTAAGACGAAACCGCAAAAGTCACCAAGACATGTGTGGTTTATTTTGGCGTGATCAAGGACCTATAATGCTGAGAATTCGCTGGCGCAAAGTCGCTATAGACCTGTGGAGCAATAAAGCCCGCACCTTATTGGTGGTGGCGGCTATTGCCGTGGGCGTGTTTTCCGTCGGCCTGGTGGCCACCGGCCAGAACATCTTGCTGCGCGAACTAAACCGCGATTATTTGTCGTCCAATCCCGCTTCGGCCACGTTGTACACGTCGCCCGTAGACGATGACATGATTGAAGGGGTGGCCGCCATGCCGGAAGTGGCCGTGGCCGAAGGGCGGCGTTCGCTGCGCGTGCAGGCCCAGGTAGGACCGGACCAATGGCGCGATCTGGTATTAACGGCCGTGCCCGACTTCCAAACCGCCCAGCTCGACAAAATCATCCCGGTGGCCGGCCAGTGGCCGCCGCGCAAACAAGAACTCCTCGTCGAAGCCCTCTCCCTGGACTTCCTCCAGGCAGAAGTGGGCGACACCCTGCTGATAGAATTGGAAGACGGCACGCAAAAAGAGCTGCAACTCGTGGGCACAGCCCACGACAGCCAGGTCCCCAACGCCCAGATCACCAACAACGCCTTCGGCTACCTCACCCCGGAAACGTTAGAATCGCTAGGCGAAGGTCGCTTCTACACCGAAGTGCGCTTCACCGTCGCCGAAGACGCCAACAACAAAATCCACATCCAGGCCGTCAGCGACGCCGTGCAAGACAAGCTGGAAAAAAGCGGCCGTGACGTTTACAGCACCCGCATCCCCAATCCCGGCGAACATTGGGCGCAAGAAATCATCGAGACATTGGTGCTGCTCATCGGCGTGTTTGGCGTGTTGATTTTGTTCCTGTCCGGCTTCCTGGTCATCAACACCATTTCCGCGCTGCTCAGCCAGCACACCCGGCAAATCGGCGTGATGAAGCTGGTCGGAGCCAAACGCCGCCAGATTATGGCGATGTACATGGTGACGGTGCTGTCTTACGGCCTGATGGCGCTGCTGGTGGGCATGCCCCTGGGTATTCTCAGCGCTCAATATCTTGTCAAAGATTACGTGGCTGGACTGCTGAATTTCCAGGTCGCCAGCATCTCGGTTCCGGCCTCGGTTTTGCTGCTGCAAGTGGCTGTAGGGCTGCTGGTTCCGCTCCTGGCGGCGCTGTGGCCGGTGCTAAACGGCGTGCAAGTGACCACCCACAAAGCGCTGAACAGTCTGGGCATCAGCCAGGGCTACAACAAAGGGCTGGTTGAACGCTGGTTTACCGCTTTTCAGGAATGGCTGCCCGTGCAACGGCCGCTCATCATCTCCCTGCGCAACACCGTCCGGCGCAAAGGACGGCTGGCCCTGACGCTGACCACCCTGGTCCTGGGAACCGGCCTGTTTATCGCCGTCCTCAGCGTGCGCGATTCAGTGCAAACCACCGTAGACAGCTTCTTGCGCTTCCATCAATACGACGTGCGCATTAACTTTGATCGCCCCTACCGCCTGGCGCAAATTGAGCAGATCGCCCTGGAAACGCCAGGGGTGGTCGCCGTGGAAGCCTGGAACACCGGCTCGGCCCAGCGCGTGCGCCCCGATGGCACAGAAAGCGACGCCATCAGCCTGCAAGCCGCCCCGGCGGATTCGTCCCTGATGGACCCGCCGCTGGAAGACGGCCGTTGGCTCCAACCCACCGATTCCTACGCCGTCGTGGTCAACACCGACTTCATGGACGACGAACCGGACGTACAGGTGGGCGACGAGATCCGGCTGAATATCAACGGCCGTGAAAACGACTGGCAGATCGTCGGCGTGGTTCGCAGCACGTCCAGCGGCCCCTTCGTGTTCCTGACCAACGACGATTACGCTTACGTCACGCGCAACATCGGCCAGGCCAACACCGTGCGGGTTATTACCGCCAACCACGACCTGAAGAGCCAGGAGGAAACGGCCGTACTCCTATCCACCAGCTTCCAAAACGCCGGTCTGCGCATCGCCGGCAGCCGCGCCACCGAAGAAATCCGCGAGCAAGCCGACTTCCAATTCAACATCGTCGTCGGCTTTCTGGTGATGATGGCCGGCCTGCTGGCCATGGTCGGCGGGCTGGGCCTGACCACCACCATGAGCATCAACGTTTTGGAGCGCATCCGCGAGATTGGCGTCTTGCGGGCCATTGGCGCTTCCGATGGTTCCGTGCGCCTCATCGTCATGGCTGAAGGCATCCTCATCGGCTGGCTCAGCTTCATCGCCGGTAGTTTGCTGGCTATACCCTTTAGCCGCATCCTCAGCCAACAAGTCGGCGTGGCGCTCTTGGGCTTTCCCCTGGACTATACATTCTCGGTGGGGGGCATGGTATTATGGTTGTTGATTATTAGTGTGCTGGGGGCGGCCGCTTCGTTAGGTCCGGCGCGCAACGCCTCCCGTCTAACCATCCGAGAAGTTCTGGCATATGAATAGCTTTCCCGGCGGAATCTATGACTCGTATCCGGTAATCGGAATACGGATGCCACGCAGTGCATAAACGGCCGTATCCGTGCCGCCACCAGCCGGACTGTTTTTGAGGTACTTATGTTTAGTAAAATTTTCCAAAAAGGCAATAATGGCTCCATTGGGACCAACGGCCACACACCCACACACCTGATTGACTTGCACAAAGTTGTCAAAACCTACCACACGCCCGCCGGAGACTTTCCGGCATTGAAGAGCGTAGACCTGAAAATTGACACAGGCGAGTTTGTCAGCGTGGTGGGCAAATCTGGCAGCGGCAAATCTACCCTGATCAACATGATCACAGGGATTGATCGGCCGTCGGCGGGCAGCATTTACGTGGGCGACCAGGCCATCCACCACCTGGGCGAAGGCCCGATGGCCGAATGGCGCGGGCGCAACGTCGGCGTTATCTTCCAATTTTTCCAACTGCTGCCCATGCTTTCCTGCCTGGAAAACATCATGCTGCCCATGGACTTCCGCAATCTCTACACGCCCAAAGAGCGTAAAGAGCGCGCCCTCCACCTGTTGGAACAGGTGGAAATGGCCGAACACGCCTACAAACTGCCTTCGGAAGTGTCTGGCGGACAGCAGCAGCGCGTGGCTATCGCCCGCGCCCTGGCCAACGACCCGCCCATCCTGACGGCCGACGAACCCACCGGCAACCTGGACTCCAAAACGGCCGATTCGATCTTCCGCCTGTTTGAAGGTCTGGTGGCCGAAGGCAAAACCATCCTGATGGTGACGCACGACAACGAGCTTGCCAACCGCGTCAACCGCACCATCACCCTGGCCGACGGCGAAATTGTGGACGAAATCGGCCACTGATAGGGCGCAGATTGGACCAATCTAACATGAAAAAAGGGTCATGGTTCAGTTCAGGCAAAATGTGCTTTACAAATTTATCAAGAAAGCATGTCAT
>CALFEW010000166.1 GCA_937958365.1 uncultured Chloroflexota bacterium
GGAGTGGTCAGCAAACCTGTGACGTTGGATTCGCTGGCTCTGGCGCTGGCCGGTATACCGATGAGTACCGGCCTCCTCCCGCCAAACGCCTTGTTTTACACAATGGTGGGAGCAACCAATTTCACCGGTGTGTATGTGCCGCCAGCCGTTCATGCCTTGCGCACGCCGGAGCGCATATACCACGTGCCGCTGCCCGGCATGGTGTTTGCCGGGCACGGCCGTACCTACGAGTTGTACGCGCTGGCCGATGATGGCTGGCCGACGGGCAGCGCCGCACTGCATTACCCGCCGTTGCCCAATATCTTCAACAACGGCGCGGTGTGCCAGGGTGAAATGGCCTTCCCGGAGTGTACACCGGGCAACATCTGGGCAGTGTGGGAGCAGTACGTGATCGGCTCCTACTTCACCGGCCATATAGCAACCGGTCGCACCAAGTCGACCGGCAGTATCTTCGACGTGTGGGCGAAGCTGGAAAGCGAGCAGGTCAATCAGTTCCCCCGCGAGGAGTTGGTAGTGGTCAAGCCTGCCACCACTCTAGGCCAACTGGCCGGGAGGCGAGCATGATGCAGATCGCCGACTTGCTGGCCCATCACATCTACACGGGCGAGTTACCGCCGCCCAACCCGCCTGGCTACCAGTTCATCACGGCCGGTAATGGCGTGCTGCTGCGGGCCGCCAACAACTACATGGACGTGGCGCAGCTCGCCGCCCCCGGTGTGGTGCGCGGGCTGCCGGAATTACGGCCGTTCCTCAAGCTGCACGGCAAGCTGCCCGGCCGGTTCCTGCTGCGCATCATCCTTCACGCTCAGCAATACCTGGAGCAGGAAGTGGTCTACCAGGTGGTTGAGGTAGACGGCCGTTTCCGACTGCGCGTGGTGGCCTACGGCAGTAAAGCGTCAGCCACCTTCGAGGACAGCGCTCCGGCTGACCGCATTGTGTTTGAGGCCCACAGCCACAATACGATGGGCGCGTTTTTTAGCGCCACAGACAACGCTTACGAGCAGCACTTCCGCTTTTATGCGGTGGTGGGGAAACTGGACCAGGCACGGCCGTCTGTGGCCTTCCGGCTTGGCGTGCATGGCTATCACTTCCCGGTGCAGCTCGACCAGCTTTTTGATTTCACAGAACAGGACAAATTTTTTGAGGAGGTGAAACCCCATGCGAATAGATACCGCAACCCACTACCGCGTTTCGCTTGAACCAGCACCCGCCACCGTCATCACATTGGTGGGGGCGGGGGGAACAGGCAGCGCGTTAGCCGTAGACCTGGCTCGCTTGATGTATCACGTCCGGCAATCCGGCGGTCGCATCCACATGCAGATTGTGGATCACGACAAAGTGGAGCGGAAGAACGTTGGCCGCCAGCAGTTCTCTGCGGCCGACGTGGGCCGCTACAAAGCGGAATCGCTGGCAGAACGGCTGAACATGTGGCTGGGCCTGAACATTGCGGCCCTACCGGAAAAATTCACGAGAGACACTTCGCTCTATCTGTCTGGCAAAGCGCCTCGTGACACACGCCGGATTCTGGTTGGTGCAGTGGACAACCACAGCGCCCGGGCTGAGATGGCCCACAGCGATTTTGCAAAAGGCAACAAGCGCTGCTGGTGGATAGACGCCGGTAACGGACACGACACCGGCCAGGTGCTGATCGGCAACATGACGCTCGGCGAGATCCAGGTCAATGACATATTCGGTCTGGTGGATGGGCTGCCGGCGCCATCGGTGCAAATGCCCGGACTGCTAGAGCCGGAGGAAACGGCCGTTGTCGAGACGCAGGCCGATTGCGCGCTGGACATGATCCGGGATGAGCAGGGCCTGAACATTAACCGGATGATGGCCGTCCTGGTAGCTCAATACGTCTACGACATCGTGGTGCGCCGCGAGATCACCACGATGGGCGCTCATGCCGCACTGCGGCCGCCGTCAGTCACCAGCTTGCCGATTACATTGCAGGCGTTGAAACAGTTCAAAAAGCAAATCAAGGTTAAGAAGTTTGTATGAACGGTTGGCCCGTTCACCTGCCGGGTTGACCAAATCACAGAACAGTATTTATCAAATCTTTCAAAACAATTGGAGGCAGTATGCGTTACACAGGAAAAGTAAAACAGTTTTTTGCTAAAACGGGCTACGGATTCATTGAGCCACTGGTAGAGACGGGCGGGAAGGACATCATCGTTCATCACAAAGAGGTTACTCGTCGTCACGAAAACGAGTTTGTTGTGCTTTACGAGGGGGAGCGGGTGGAATTCGACCTGGAAAATACCGACCGCGGCTATCGAGCCACGAGTGTCCTACGTGTTAATTAATATGCCGTTCGCGTCCGATTGTCCGGCGCGTCCGATGGGCGGTGTAGGGGCCGTCAGCCTTTGGCGGCATGGAACCGGCATCGTCTTACCCTTCGCCACCTTACTTGTGCGTGACGGCCGTCTCCAGACGCCTCCCGCTATGCCGGTGTACGCCGACGGCCGTCTGGTTGGCTATTCGTCCATCGCCATTGATGGTGCGAGCAGGGTTATTTTGGCTATAGAATGGTTGGAGTTATGAACAACAGTGCAGATGCCGAGTTGCGCAGGTTGCTGGCGCAAAACGATCAACTTGGCGTTTTGGATGATGGCGGCCTGGGCGTGCAGGCCGCCATCAGTCAGAAGCGGCCTTCGGTCCAGCGTCCCACTATGCAGGAGTCGCCCTGGACACAGACCGAAAGTCGATTTGCGCTGGAGCATCTTCAGCCAGCGCTGGAGCGGGGGGAGTATGTCTGGTACATGGCGCAGGTCACTGTGTACATGATGGGCCAGACATACACCTTTGACTTTGTGGCGCTGCGCCCGGATGGTGGGGCCGATCACTTTGAGGTGAAGGGCAGCTACAAGCTGGGCAGCGAAGACCGCTCCTCGGTTAAGGTGCGATGGGCAGCTTCGCATGTACGGCCGTCGGCCGACAGCCCACATCGAATCTTCTGGGCCAAGAGAGGGAACGAGGGTTGGCACATCCGCGAAATACGCCTGGAGCGGAAAAACCACCCGATCTGCGCAGACTTGCGGCAGTCTGAGCAAAAACAAGAAAACTTGCGGTAATTTGTAGCTGTTTTGTAGTTGTTTTGAAGTTTTCGGTCTATGCTACTTTTGTGT